>CALBVA010000131.1 GCA_937969125.1 uncultured Verrucomicrobiales bacterium
GGTGTTAGGATCACCGCGAAGATCGTGGAGGTTTACGACGACTCCGTGATGATCATGCGGAAGAAGGATCGCCGCAAATTTACGATTAAGATTGAGAGTCTCGATGAGGCGAGCCAGGAGATTGTGAGAAGCTGGAAGGGGGGCGATGAAGAGAGTGACGAAGTCGGAGATGATGGTGGTCTCAATGGTAAGCTCTACCCGAAGGATAAGAGTGAGATTAAAGCGACTGTCAGAGAGATTGAAAAGCGGGAGCCATCTTCCGATAAGATTTCCAAAGATCAGCAGAAGGTCATCAACGAATTGAATGTCTATCGCTATCTCTGCGGAGTTCCGTATGACGTCGTGGGAAGTCCCAAGATGATTGACGAGGCCACTCAGGCCGCCCTGGCATGTGAGAAAAACGGAGGTCTCTCACACAACATCGGGAGCTTCACTGATAAGTGTAACCTCTCCAGCAGTCCCAATATCTTCGAAACGGTGAAGGGCTACATTCACGACTTTGGCGCGCATAACCGCGCAGTGCGGGGGCATCGCCGGTGGTGCTTTAATCCGCCGATGAAGGAGACGGGCTTTGGTCGCGGTAAGAATAGCTGCTCCGCGATGTGGGCTATGGACAATGGCGGCAAGAAGTTGAAGGACAGCTGGGCCTATCCCGGAAAAGGTCTATTTCCCCACGACCGCTTGCACGGCGAAGGGTGGAGTCTCTATCTGCCAGAGAGGGCACCCTCTGCCGATGAACTCACTGTGGAGGTCTATCGCCTGAAGTCGCGCCCTGAAAAACGGCTCCTCCGCAATGATGAGCCTGAAGGCCGGAAGCTCCCCGTGGAATTCGTGCACACTTATCTCAATACGATTAACTTCGAACCCGAAAGCAGCAAGGTGAAGAAGGGAATCTACTGGGTCCGCGTGACCGGCGGTGGAGTCCGGGAGGGATACGTCGTCGAGCTTTTCTGAGCACGTTCAAGCTAACCTGATACGTGGTCCAACAGGGCCTTCGCAGTATCGTGAAAAGCCGCTGAGGCTTTCGATTCTGAAGGACTGAGTAGTGCGGTCGGTTCGCCGCCATCGCAGCGCTTCCCGATCACCGGCTCGAGCGGAATTTGCCCGAGTAAGGGGACCTTGAGGCGTTCGCATTCCTTCTGTGCACCGCCCTGACCGAAGAGGTGATAGCGCTCACCGTGGTCGCACTCGAACCACGACATATTTTCAATGAGTCCGAGGATGGGCACATTGACCTTCGCGAACATCGAGACTGCTTTCCGGGCATCGATCATTGCCACTTCCTGCGGTGTGGTCACGATGACCGCACCATCCAGAGTCACGGTCTGCACGAGGGTCAGCTGAATGTCACCGGTGCCGGGCGGGAGATCGAGAACGAGGACATCGAGCTCGCCCCAAGCCACCTGATTAAGGAACTGTTGGGTGTAGCGATTGGCCAGTGGGCCGCGCACGATGACGGGGGAGTTGTCGCTCAGGAGGAAGCCCATCGACATGAGCTTCAGCCCGTGGGCCTCGATCGGGACGATGCGGTCCTGGCTATCGGCATTCGGTTGATGATGCGGCACGCCCATCATGAGAGGGACGGAGGGGCCGTAGAGGTCGCAATCAAGTAGTCCCACCTTGAGACCTTGCTGCGACAGGGCAATGGCGAGATTGCTGGAGACGGTAGACTTGCCCACGCCACCTTTGCCGGAGCCGACCGCGATGATACGCTTTACGCCGGGAATTCCAGTAGAGCCGGTGGAGGCTTGCCCCGCGCCCGGTGGGTCTTGGATGTCAATGCTCACCTTCACCTTCGAGGCATCGCCGAAGAGAGGATCGAGCGCCTTGTGACAGTCCTGAAAGATCGTCTTTGGAATCTCAGGATCCTTTGTCTGGATCTGCAAGCTAACGGTAGCGATGCCGTCGCTCACCTCGGCGGATTTCACCAGGCCGAAGGAAATGATGTCACGGGAGAAGCCGGGATATTTGACTTCGGAAAGGGCTTTGCGGAGGTCATCGCTCGTCATGCCGCGACCCTAGCCCGTGATTGCTCAGGGGCTAGTATTTCTTACGAAGATGAGAGGGGAGGATTCCCAACTGCTCGCGATACTTGGCAACTGTCCGGCGGGCGACCTTGATGCCCTTTTCGCCGAGCATTTTCTCGATGCGCGAATCTGAGAGCGGCTGCTGTGGATCTTCCTGATTGATGAGTGCATGCAGGGTCTCCCGCACTCCTTCATTCGAGACGTCCTTTCCATCCTCAGTTTGGTAGCCAGTGGCAAAGAACTTCCGCATCTCCATCAGCCCGTGTGGAGTGAGAATATACTTCCCGGCCACCGCCCGTGAGACGGTGGTGGGGTGCACACCGATGACCTCCGCGATGTCATTCATCGTCATCGGCTTCAGGCTACGGGTTCCATTCTGTAAAAAGGGCTGTTGACGGTCCACAATCTCGCGGGCGATCGCGAGGATCGTCTCTTGCCGTTGGTCAATCGCGCGGATGATGGTGCGGCCGTCGCGGATTTGATCGCGAAGGTAGTTGCGCGTTTTTTTATCGCTCGAGGTGTTTGAGAGCAGGTCCTTGTAGTCGTCGTTAATCCGGATGCGCGGCAGATAACTGCCGGTGAGATTAGCAGCCCACTCGCCTTCGTCATCCATGTGGATTTCGACATCTGGCTGCACGTAAGGATTCCCATTATTTTGGAATCGCGAGCCCGGCGAGGGATCCAGCGTGCGGATGTGATCGACGGTTTCGATGATTTTCTCGATAGGTAAATGCAGTTTTTTAGCCAGTTGCGGGAAGTGATTTTTGGCAATTTCATCCAGGTGTTCGTCCACCAATTCTGCCTCTAGTCCATCACCGAGGCCGAGGTGGTCCAGCTGGAGAAGGAGGCATTCACGGATGTCCGCCGCTCCGACACCAGGTGGGTCGAAATTTTGAATGGTGGCAAGCGCGTCTTCCAGCCGGTTGAGTGGGATTTGCAAACGCACTGCCAGTTCGTCGAGCGAGGAATCGAGATACCCGTGCTCGGTGAGATTGCCCACTACCACAGTGGCGTCGGCCTGTTGCTCTTTGTTTAGGCCACTCTCACGGATTTGCTCTATGAGGTGCTCTTGGAGGGTGAGGGGAGCGACGATGGAGTTATAGAAGTGTTCGCGTCGTTCAGCGGCATCGCTGTCCTGGCCCTTGTTTCGTCGCTCCATAATGGAGAGCTCGCGCACATCGTCCGCATAAGTTTCCTGCCAGTCGTCAAAGTTATCCTCATCCGCCGTTTCGGAATCCATCATGTCATCCAGTGATTCGTGATCGGTGACATCTTCGAGGACGGGATTGAGCTCCATGGCCTGGGTCAGGAGTTGGCTGAGCTCGAGGGTGTTCGCTTGAAGAATCTCGAGACTCTGGCGCATTTGCGGTGCCAGGGTCTGTTGCTGCGAGAGCGATTGATTGAGGGAAGCCTGGGCCATGTTTCTAGCCAATAAATACGCTGGTAAAAAATCCCCGCAAGGCGAAAGCATTTTTTGTGCCAACATTCGGCATGAATCCTGCGCATGGCGGGTATTGCAACCCACTTCACCACTTTCTAGAACTACTACCATGAGCACTCAAGCTGACCTAATCCGCGAGAAAATGACCTCCAAGGGCGTGATGAACTCCGCCATTCTCGCTTTTCTCCGTGCTTATGAGTTGGTGGCGAGCGGGAGTAGAGGAGAGATTGCGGAAAGCGAGATTACTCCGGCAGGGGCCGTGCAGGATTACCATTCTCTCTCTCAACAGGAGAACTTCGATCCCACGCTCCTTGCAAAAACGGTTGTTATTAAACTGAATGGTGGGCTTGGCACCAGCATGGGGCTGGAAAAGGTGAAAAGCCTCCTCGAGGTTCGTCCGGGGGTGACTTTTCTGGATCTCATGGCTCGCCAGATCCTGTCTCTACGGAAGGACACCGGCTCAGAAGTTCGCTTTCTCCTGATGAACAGTCAGGCCAGTAGTGATGACACGCAGCAATATCTGGCGAAGTCAGTTCCTGAAATCGGTGATCCCGCTGACCTTGAGTTACTCCAGAATTGGGCTCCAAAGCTGGTCCGCGAAACCCTTGATCCCGTCAGTTACGCTGCTAATCCCGACCTCGAATGGTGTCCGCCGGGGCATGCCGATGTCTATCCCACTCTGGCTGGTTCCGGATGGCTCGATCGTCTTCTCGAAGCCGGGGTGAAGTATGCCTTCATCTCGAATAGCGATAACCTTGGGGCTGTTCTTGATCCCACTCTCCTCGCGCACTTTGCCGGAAGCGGGGTGCCAGTTCTGATGGAGGTGACGCGACGGACTGACGCTGATAAGAAAGGCGGACATCTCGCCACTCGTGACTCTGATGGCAGGCTCATTCTCCGCGAAGTCGCACAATGTCCGGAGGAAGATCTCGGGAGCTTTCAGGACATCGCGAAACATCAGTTTTTCAATACCAACAACATCTGGGTGAATCTCGAATCGCTCAAGGAAGTCATGAGCGCGACGAATGGTGTCCTAGAGCTGCCGGTAATCCAAAACTCAAAAACGGTCGATCCGCGCGATTCCTCAACTACGCCGGTCTATCAACTGGAACAGGCGATGGGTGCGGCGATCGAGTGTTTCACGGGCGCAGCTGCGGTCAATGTGCCCCGCTCCCGCTTCGCCCCGGTGAAGTCGACGAATGATCTTTTCGCATTGCGCTCGGATGCCTACGAACTGGGAGAGGACGGTCAGGTGAAGCTGGCCGCCTCGCGTGAGGGTAAACCGCCGGTGATCAATCTCTCCTCCGAATACAAACTCGTTGATGCTTTGGGTGACCTCGGTCAGCCTTCGCTGATCGATGCTACCGAGGTTTCTATCGATGGCCCAATTACCTTCGAGAATGGGTGTGTTTTGAAGGGACGGGTCTCATTCACCAATGCCTCGGGCGAGTGCCGAAAGGTCGCTTCAGGGACTTACGAAAATCAGTCGGTGAAACTCTAAATCGAAGGTTTTGATCGTGAGCTGGATTGCCTCTTGAAAGTTGGGGGCGTTTCCTGCATCCAGCCCCCGCTTCTATGATGAACCTCGAGTTGGAACTGCCCGCACCCGGATACAAAGCCCTGATTTTCGATCTCGACGGCACGCTCGTCGATTCCATGCCAGCCCATTTCAAGTCCTGGTGTCGCGCTCTCGAAGAGCACGGAAAACCGGGAGTCTTCCCGGAGGATGTTTTCTACGCGATGGGCGGTCGGCCGACCCGCGACATCGTCGAGATCATTAATGGGGAACAGAGTCTGGACCTCGATCCGGAGCGGGTCGCCCTTTCGAAGAAGAACCATTTTCTCGATGTTCTTGAGAGTGTGGAACTCATTGAGAGCGTCGCGAATTTCGCGAAGGAAAACCGGGGCAAGGTGCCTATGGCCGTCGCCAGTGGAGGCTCGCGGGTTGTCGTTGAGAAGACGCTGCAGATTGTGGGGATTTCCGATTGGTTTGATGAAGTGGTTTCCTGCGATGAGGTCGAAAAAGGAAAGCCGGAGCCCGATGTTTTTCTCGAGGCTGCCTCACGCCTCGGGGTGAAGCCGGAGGACTGTGTGGTCTTTGAGGATGGTCGTGCCGGGATCCTCGCTGCGATGGCAGCCGGGATGAAAGTTGTCACCGTGCCGACCCATCTGCATCTGGATTGAGGGCGGTCATTCAAATCTTACCCATCCGAACTTCGCGGGTCTCATTAGCCTGCCAATAGCTGCCCTTTTCTTCGTGGAGACAGGTCAACCACCCGCCGCGCCCGGGATCAGTATCGATGCAAACGGCGTGGCTCAAATTTTTCGGCACATGTGATTTTTGAGCGGTGTGACCGCAGATCATGATCTTGCCAGATTGATGGGGCAGGGGAGTTCCCAATTTTTTGTGAAGCAGGGTGAAGGTGGTTTGTTCGCTCAATTTGACGTCGTGCTCCAGATTCGCATGGACGTGAAGATACCGGGCTCCCTTATGATAGAGCTCGGTCTTTTCAATGAACTCCCAATGCGATTTTGGGACGTTCTCAAAGTCGTCGCCGTAGGATTTCAGCGTGTCATGGCCACCCCAGGCGCGAAGCCAGCGTTTCCGCATTGCTTTGTCAGTGCGTGAGGTCACGAATGCTTCCTCGTGGTTCCCTCGGAGGAAGGTGATCTTTTCTGGTGCCTTCATCGCGAGTAGGAAGTCAATCACGCCCTTCGGGTCGGGGCCGCGATCAATGTAGTCGCCCAGGAATATCAAGTGGTCTGCTTTATTGGGTTTTACCGTTTTTAGCAGGGTCTTTAACGCAGTGAGGCATCCGTGGATGTCCCCGATGACTAGGGTTCTCGTTTCGCTCATGACTTCTCTGCGAGGCTTTTCACAAAGGTTGTGAACCACTCGACGCCTGCTTGAAGGTCTGTGACCTTGATGAATTCATCGGCCGTGTGAGCCTGATCGATCGAGCCCGGCCCGAGGCAGATCGAGGGGAGGCCTGCTGCCGAAAGATGAGCCGCGTCCGAAAACCAAGGCGCGCCAGCCAATACCAGATTCGGGTGGGCTTGCCGAATTTTCGAGAGCCATGGGTGGTCCTTGCTCATCTCCATCGGAGGGAATTCCTGGAACTCTAGCAGTTCCACATCATGCAGAACCTGACGCAAAATTTCCGCAGTCGATTGTTCTTTCGCCAGCTTCGGTACGGTGCGGATATCAATGACCGCTTTCGCCGACGACGGCACGATGTTTGGCCGGGTGCCGCCTTCGATCATTCCGATATTGAGGGTTGGGCTTCCCAACACGGGATGGCTTGACCGAGACAGCTCTTCGCGGAAGTCGGTGTCCAGCTTCTGCAAAATCGCCATGAGTTTGGTGATCGCGTTCTCGCCGAGATGCGGCTGTGAGGCATGGGTTGACTTCCCGGTGGCTTCCAGCGTGGCCCACAGGCAGCCCTTTGTGCAATAGACAGCTTCCAGAGAGGTTGGCTCGCCCACGATGGCGAACTCGTATTTCGCCGCGTGATGTTTCGCAAAATGTCGAGAGCCCGGCTGACTAGATTCTTCACCCATAAAGCTGATGAAATCCACCGCGACCGGGAGTTTTGCTAGCAGGTGGGCCGTTTCCTTGAGGGCCCAGAGCATCGCCGCCATCGGGCCTTTTGTGTCGGAGGTGCCACGACCGTGAACCATTCCGTCGCGTAGCTCGCCGGAGAAGGGCTCGATAGTCATTCCGGCCACTCCGACCGTATCGGTATGCGGACCAAGGAGGATCCGGGGCCGCTCATCCGGGCCCTCGCTAGTCCAGGGAGCGCGGGCGATGACATTCGGTCGCCCCTCCTCGGCCTCTTCCAGTTCGACCAGAAATCCCAAAGGAGAGAGGAAGTCCTTTAAAAATTCCGCCATCCGCGCTTCACCACCTGGCGACACTCCTGGATCACCCTCAGGGTTCACCGAGGGAATACGTACCAGCGCCTGCAACAACTCCACAACCGACTTCATGTCCGCAAGCTAGGGACAGGCAGACAGACCGAAAAGATTTTACCGCTACAGATTGGTTCTGTGACAACTCATTTAACACTTACGGCGTTTTGTCTTTGAGGACCGGACCTGCTTTTCCGGGATGTGCGTAAAGTGTGGATGAGAACAGAATGCCCGCAAATGAGGGCTACGAATTTACAATCCACCGTTAGTCGGAAATCTGTAAATTGATCACCGTGAGGCATGATATCACGGTTTTTGAAGCAGAAGGAGAGCTGTTGTGCGAAGGGCTGTCCTGTGAATGCACCTCATTGCCTTTCGGTGGGGCTTAGCGTCCACGAGGCTCTACGTCATCTTTCTGGTGCAGGAGAGGGAACTTTCATGACCAAGACCTACGGTTTAACTGTTCTGAGAAAGACGGCCTTGGGAAACTTTCAAGAATGTGACGGAGTTCTATTGGATCCTGCCAGTGGGATCCAGTTCGCTCCGGATAAGTTGAGGTTGGTGATGTTTCGTTGTCCACTGATAGGCTGTGTGCGTTTGGCATGGTCGACCCTGGAGTCGAAAATTCTGGCGTATCTGAATTTTGAAAAGCTTCTTTGGGAGGGTGGTCCGGCGGATGAGTTGAAAAAAGCCCTCGGCTGCGAAGCCCGCAGTTACGATGACCGTTGTATGAGAGGTTGCCGGCAATGGCTCGATGACTGGTCGGAGGAGAAGCCGAAAGAGCAGCAATCTTTCGATCGGTTGAATATTATTTCAGCCATCAGTGCCTGCCAAAAACTGAAAGTCGTTTTGGTGAATCGCAGTCTGGAGTTC
>CALBVA010000132.1 GCA_937969125.1 uncultured Verrucomicrobiales bacterium
CCGCTACTACTGGCTCCTCGCCCACTGGTTTCCCTTTCTCCTCACCCCCTTGCAGAAGCGGTTTTTGAAGGGGTTTGAAATGAACCGTGAACCGTGAACCGTCGTCAGGACCTGCAAGGCATAGTTCTACAGCCGGAAACAGCGAACTGTTCACTCCCCCACTGGGACAAAAAAAGCCCGGTGGGGTGAACCACCGGGCTGATATATTTGTGTGTTACAAGAAGTCTAAGGACCCGGCAGGGGTAATTAGAGGGACTTCTTGAGCACGGTGGAGGGCTTGAAGCCGACGGACTTGGAGGCCGCGATCTTCATTGCTTCACCGGTCTTGGGGTTACGGCCCATACGTGCGGCGCGCTTCTTGACCTCGAAAGTTCCGAATCCGATGATCTGGACTTTCTTGTCTTTTTTCACGCCCTTCGCGATGGAATCGAGCACGGCTGCGACGGCATCTTCTGCTGCACGCTTAGTGGCTTCTTTTCCGAGGGCTTTCTGCACTGCTTCAATGAGTTCTCCTTTATTCATGGCAACGCGGATCATCCTCTCGGCGGTTATTTTGTAAAGTTAAAATAAGTCGGAATCCCTGTATTTATAGGGGTTGACGGACCCCCCGGTTTCATGATGAACCCGCACCCCCCGAAAACAATAGGTTCCAGCCTGTTAGAAAATCGGCTTGACTGCTATTGCAAGATTCCACCGGGAGTGAACGCGCAGCAGATGACAAAAATTGACCAAGTGGTGGCAGACGGATGGAGCGTGCTCCGCGCCGCCTGGCCGGCTTTGCCTAAGCAGGATGAATTAAACATCGAACTGACTGATGCGGAGGCCGCCCAGGCGAGGCAATATTACCTACCTGATGAGGACGAACGTTTGCGTGAAGTTTACACTCGCTACCTCGCAGCGCGGAGTAGTCTGTGGGAAATGGTGCGCACGCTGAGACCGCATTTGCGTAGCGAAGATCTGCGAGTCTTCGCTCTCGCCTTTTGTGCCGCCGCAGCCCTGATGCGCAGTGCCGACTTTATCCTGACTCTAACGAAGGACCGCCCGGTGGTCTGGAAAAAGCTGGATGAGGCAGAACCACGCTACGGTCTCCCAGCGAAGAGCTTCACGCGAATCTACCGGAACATCAGCTCACCGAAGTGGATGTGGCGATACCGCCAGGGGCGCGGCTTTTATGAAGCACACCGCGCAGAGATTCATGCGGCACTGCGTGAGGGTGGCTTGTCAGAAATGATCCGCTGGCTGGAGCAGGAGGAGCCACATTTCCCATCGCAGAAGCGCACCTTTTTTACCCGCTTCTATGAATACCGCCTCTATTCCTTTCTTCGCCGTTCCGGCTCCGGTTACCGAAAGGTGATGTTCTCTCTTTTTCGACTCGGCGGAAGTGCCATCGCGGATATGCGGCAGCCCTTCGTGAAACCGATCGGGGCTCAGAAAAAAGTCAGCGCGGAGGTTCGTGAGACCACCCGCAATCTCCTCCGCCCGGGCGATGTCTTCGTCACCCGCCACGAGGATGCCATGAGCAATCTCTTCCTCCCCGGATACTGGCCACACGCCGCTCTCTACCTTGGCACCCCGGAGGAAAGATTGGCCCTCGGTATCCGGAATGATGGAGACACCTCCGCCACCGTACTGGAGGCGAAAAAGGACGGAGTAAAATTCCGCCAACTCTCCGAGACCCTCGCCGTCGACTCCTTCGTAGTCGTACGCCCAAGGATTTCGAAGGAGGAATTGGCCGAGGCCCTGACCCGCGCGATGACCCATGAAGGGAAGCTCTATGACTTCGTCTTCGACTTCCGGAAGGCTGATCGCCTGGTGTGCACCGAAGTCGTTTACCGGGCCTATCACGGAGTGGGCGGGATGGATTTCGAACTCAGCAAACGCAGCGGCAGGCTGGTCCTCTCGGCGGAGGATTTCCTAAGACAGGGACTCGCGAAGGACCTCTTCGAAGTGATCCTGACCTTCGGCGTGGGTGACAATGTCATCCGCCACGGGGACTCGGCACGTTCACGATTAAAGGCAACCTTGAGATAGACCGGAGAGGGACGGGATTGCCTCCCTCGATTCGCCTGCTAAAGTCCCGCGCATGTCCAGCCACCTTGGCCAACTTTTCCGCATCTCGACCTTCGGTGAATCACACGGCGGAGGCGTCGGTGTGGTTATCGACGGCTGCCCGCCCATGATCCCGCTCACCGAGGCCGACCTCCAAATCGAGCTCGATCGCCGCCGCCCCGGCCAATCCGAGGTGACCACTCCGCGAAATGAAGCGGACCAATGCGAGATCCTCTCCGGAACCTTCGAGGGCAAGACCCTCGGCTCTCCCATCGCGGTCCTCGTGCGGAACAAGGACCACCGGCCCGAGGCCTACTCCGAGATGTCGGAAAAATACCGCCCCTCTCACGCCGACTACACCTATGATGCAAAGTATGGCATCCGGAACTGGCAAGGCGGAGGCCGCTCCTCCGCGCGCGAAACGATCGGCCGCGTCGCCGCCGCCGCCGTTGCGAAGAAAGTCCTGGAACACTTCTGCCCCGGCATCGAAACCCTCGCCTGGGTGAAAACCATCCAGGACATTGAGGCCAATGTGGACCCGCTCGCCGTGACTGCGGCTGACATTGAATCAAACATCGTCCGCACCGGCGACCGCACCATCGCCGACACCATGATCGAGCGGATTAAGGAGGTCCGCTCCGAGGGAAATTCCATCGGAGGCATCATTGAAGCCGTCGTCCGCGGCTGCCCTCCGGGACTGGGTGAGCCGGTCTTCGACCGCCTGGAAGCAGACCTTGCGAAAGCCATGCTCTCGCTTCCTGCGACCAAGGGATTCGAGGTCGGCTCCGGCTTCGACGGCACCCTACTGAAAGGCTCCGAACATAATGACCACTTCTACATGGAGGACGATAAAGTCCGCACCAAGACCAATCGCTCCGGCGGCGTGCAGGGCGGCATCTCCAATGGCGAGCCCATCCTTTTCCGCGTCGCTTTTAAGCCCACCGCCACCATTATGTCCTCACAGCCCACCGTCTCCAAGGAGATGGAGGACACCGAGCTGAAGGGCCGCGGTCGGCATGATGCCTGCGTCCTCCCCCGCGCCGTCCCCATGGTCGAGGCCATGACCAATCTCATCCTCTGTGATCACCTCCTCCGCCACCGCGCGATCTGTGGCGGAATTATCGATTAATCGAGTTTCTCGAGGAGTTCCCTCTGAAGCCTGACAATCGGATCCTCACCATACTTCTTGGTGAGAAACACGACCACGGCTTCCTGGTAGCCTTCAAAATGACTGCGGTTCGGCGGTCCAACGCAGCCATACGAGACCACGGTAATTCCAAAGTCCGCCAAGGCCTTCTCTTTGATCTTTTCATCAAAGGATCCCGGCTGGCCAACTAAACCATATCTGATCTCTCCTTTCGAGAGATCAGCCTCCGCCGCCTTTCTTCCTGCGGCAATCTCCTGCGTTTTCATCACCCCCAGCGTCTGCTCTTTGACTTCTTCTAAAATTCGCATGACCCTCTTCCGTCCATGTGGCGAACCGTCTTTTTCAAACCATCGTAGTTTCCCATTGGTAATCTTCACGACTGAGAAAGCCCCATTGAACGGGTCGTAGTTTTCACCCTCCTTGATCAGCACCAGTAAATAGCGGCCCTTCTTAAAGCTTCGGAAGTCCACAATCGGTGCGCAGATGATCCCGGCAGCTCCTTTTAGCTTAATCGTCCCTTCCGCACGTCCCTTCCAGCATTCGAGCACGCGAGAGATCGCGTGATGGGTCGCCTCGTTTTCCTTCTCCACCTTAACGAAATCGGCGACCACAATTTCCGTGGCCTGCGCAAGCAACCCTTGCTCATTCAAGGTCTCCCATTTGGCAAAAAGGGGACTGCATGCCAAAAGGAATATCATCAGGATTTTCATGGAACCATCCTTACCATATCGGCTCTGGAAACTTTGTAAAAGAATGGCAGAATCGTGCACACATGGACCAACTCGCCCCGAACACCATCATCGGAATCATCCTCGCAGTCTTTGCGGTCCTGGGATTTCTAAAGAACTTCGTGAAGTTCTTCTTCAACCTCATCTCCCTCGCGGTGGGCGGAGTGGCCGGTCTCTGGGGCTATAATAATGGCCTCCCTCTCGCACGAAAAGTGGTCGCGGATCCGCAGCCGTGGATGGCCATCACCATCGGAGTCGTTTGCTTCGTAGTAGCCGTTTGCTTTGTCCGCATGATTCTGGGATTCCTCTCTGGAAAGAGCAGCGAGGACAGCCAGGCAAAGACCGGGGGGCGTGGGATTCCCGGCGGGATCTTCGGGCTCCTCATCGGCATCGGCACAGCATACTTCATGCTCAGCGGCGCCCGCTATGCCGGCACCCTCTCGGAGCTGAGCCGCATCAAGGACTACCTCGGGGGAAAGATCGGTGAAGACTCGGAGACCTCCGCCCTCGCCAAGGTGAAAGAGTGGATTAACAACAGCCAGATCGGCAAGTGGCATGAGAAGATCGATTTCTTCAACGACCCCGCGCGCGACCAGCTGGCAAAACTCGCCCTCATCCGCGAAAACCAGGAGAAGATGGAGCAACTCGCTCCAGAAAAATCGACCTCCGATGTCCTTGAAGCCATCCCGGTGGATGACGATACCCGCCGCCAATTCGAATCGGGCGATTTCTCCTCCCTCCTGAAGAACAAAGACCTCCGCGGCAAGAATCTCAATGCCGCCGTGAAGGAGGCCCTCCTCCGCATCGACATCGAGCGCGCCCTCGGAATCAAGAAATAGAATCTACCGGAACTCCACCTTCACCCGGTAGAAGAGACCCTTTTCACAACCGGCCGGTTCCAGACCCGCGATCAACCTCCCGGTGCCCGAATCACGCATGCTGGAAACTTCCTCAAAACCTACGATCTCCGACCACTTAAAAAAATCCTCCGATTGCTGCACGGTCACTGTCAATTGCCGCCCGTCGCGGTCCAGCGTCCCCCCACAGGGCCACAGCCGTTGACGACTATACTGAGCGTGAAGCGGCTAATTATTCCTTGGGAGTCGGATGGGGCTTTGCCCGAGGTGGCGGCTTATCGAGTGGTGCATCGGCAGCTTCATGATC
>CALBVA010000133.1 GCA_937969125.1 uncultured Verrucomicrobiales bacterium
TGATGCGGAAACTGGCCTCTACTACTACGGCTACAGATACTACGATCCCGTGACAGGGAGGTGGCCAAGCAGAGATCCTATCGCGGAAGAAGGCGGATTAAATGTGTATGCCTTCATCGACAATGACGGAGTGGGTGGATGGGACTTCTTGGGAATGACAGGTGATGAAAAGTGTTGTTGCGTGGACGATGTTCAAATCAACAAAAACGTTAAAGAAAATACGGGTGGTCGTAATAAGGTATTTGGTCATTCTTTTGATGTTGAGATTGATTTGTCATACAAAGATCCTCCCGATGGGGCTGAGGCATGTGACTGTAGACTCTCTTGGTATGAGAGGACTGACAAGCCAGCTGTACTAAGATTAGGCCAGAAGCCTAATGAGTGGATCGATCTATGGGAGGCTATTCTAAAATCAAAAAATCCGAAAAGATTTAAAATGTTCGATGATTGGCGGAACAGAGGCCCTGGAAATGATGATCCGAAAATTACTGATAATGCTAACCTAGGTGGGCTTGGGCTTTATGGGCATAATAGCAAGAGAAAATTGGAATTTGTGATCATTGTTCATAGTGGGTCTGACTGTGATTGCACCCATAAGCTCAAGCAGGTCACCGCAGTTCAGGAGCTGGAAATAAAAAATGGAAAAGGTGTCAAGAGGACTTTCACAACACCTCATCCTAATCAACAACCTACACCTAATGGCCGGAAATAATTTTAAAATAGTTGGAGTGTTTGCATTATGTGCCCTTTCTTGCCGAGAAGATAAGGTGCCTTCTGGGAGTGATCAGATGGATGTAAATCCATCTGAAATTCCGGAAAATTTACGATTTTCGCAGGTGGCTGTCGTGCAGATAGATAAATCTGAGGAAGTTTGTATTTATTTGCGGCAGCGAGGCATAGAGAGTTATGTGAAAGGCTCCTTGGCTTATGCTTTGCATGTGGAAGATGATCGTTCATTTAAAGTCCACGGGAAATTATAGAGAAAACCATTTGCGATCCTCAGTCTTCCTGGCGGGTTGAGGGACTCAGTAGTTGATCTGACAGTCTGGAGACACCATCCCGTCAATGTCCAAAGCCTGTCGGGGGTTCGTAAATGCCAAGTATCTTCGTCCTGCAACCGGCGCTACGGCACGGCTCCTGCTTCCGCGCGTTCCTGGCTGTCGTGTAAGGTCCACGGGAAACTATTGAAACCAGCTTCGAAGCTGGTCGCTCTCTAAGCAGTAAAATCCCGTGACAGCTTTAGAGTGGCGGCTTAGATCAGTTCCCGTAGCGACTACCACGATGACTGAGACTAAAGAGAAGCCGGCGATTAACAAAAGCCTCGTGACCAATCTCACCGCTTTCGCGCTGACTCTGCTTGGTTATTTTTACTGCGAAGCACTTTTCAATATCGGTCTTTTTGCATTGGCAGGTGCCCTGACCAACTGGCTCGCTGTCCACATGCTCTTTGAAAGAGTACCCGGCTTTTATGGTTCAGGAGTGATTCCCGCCCGCTTTGAGGATTTTAAACAAGGGATCCACCAACTGATTATGCGCCAGTTTTTCACCGAGGAAAATGTCGCCCGCTTTTTTAGCGGAGAGCAGTCTTCTCAGATCGAACTTTCGCCACTCGTTGATTCAGTCGATCTCGATCCCTCATTTGAGGCTCTGAAGACCGCCGTGATGGAATCTAAATTCGGCGGAACTCTCGCCATGTTTGGCGGGGCCGCTGCACTCGATCCCATCAAGCCTGACTTTCTTCTGAAAATGCGGAAATCGGTGAAGGAGATTGTCTCCTCCACCGATTTCCAAGTGAAGCTGCAAGAATTGCTCGCCGGTGACGGAGATCATTCCGCCCTTCTAGATCGGGTCAGCATCATTGTGGAAAAACGTCTCGAGGAACTGACACCCGGAATGGTGAAGGACATCGTCCAAGAGATGATTCAAGTCCACCTCGGTTGGCTAGTCGTCTGGGGTGGAGTCTGCGGAGGGGTGATTGGCCTTTTGGCAGGAGTTGCTCGAGGAATCGCCTAGCGAAATCTATGTCAGCTCCGCCTTTGCCGAGGCCTTTTTCAAAAGAATCAGGCAGATGATGGGATAGACCATGCCGGGGATTAGACCGAGAACCAGGGACGTTTGAGAAATTGCTCCCACTGGCAAGGATGACCCTGTATTGGCCTGAACCAGTTTTTCAAAAGCGGGCCAGAAATCGGCATAGGCACCCACTGTCAGGAAGTAGATGACGATGGCCGCTGCGATGCGGGCGGCTGCCCAGAGATTAGTCAGCTTTACACCGAGCATCTTCTTTTTCAGAAGCATAATTCCGGCAACCAGAAGCAGAAGCCCTAGGACGATCAGCATGAGGCTCTGAGCATCATGTGCGCGGGTCACTTTGTCCAAGGCCTCCCGGGTTGCGGCATACTCGGCCTTGTTTTTATCAAAATTGAACTGATCGGTGACCATGTGATGGAGCGACCTGTTCTTGCTGGTTTGATAGCCGGCTTGGGTCATCGGGAAAACTCCGGAGGCGATTCCGATGACCGCAATGACGATGTGGATAATTCCGAGGACCTTTGGGATCTTCGAAGCGTTTGGAGTCTGTGGTAGGGTTGGTGGCTGTTCGTTCATGATTAGCTATTGGGAAATAGAGAGCAGGTTCATCCTGCCTCCATTCACCAGATATAGTGAGCGGGCCAACTACCGATGACAGGGTTTCTCCAGAAAAATTCGATTAGCCAAAAAAGTTTAAAAGGCGAAGCCGAATTCCAGCTCGCGAATCACGACTCTTCAATCTCTGAGGGTCTGATTCCCAGCCGCTTGCGGCGATCTAAACTCCCAAAAGAAATGAAGATACCCCTTCTTTGCGTAGCAAAGTCAGCGCGGGTGAGTGCTGAGGCTTTGCCACGGGGAGATTCATTGAAGACGGTTTAGCGCTTAAGCTGACGCGAGTGGGATTGGTGCTTCCATCATCGGGACAATTTCTTACCGTTCATTCAGTCCTCAGTGACTTGTCCTATTTATGAAATTCCTTATCCCAATTGCACTACTCTGTGGCGGATCGTTGGCTTACGGGTCGACTTCGATCTCGATTGCTGATTTCGGTGGAAAGCCAGATGGCTCCGATACGATCCCGGCCCTGAAAAAGGCGCTTGCGGCCTGTAAGGCCCAAAAAGCAACTCAACTTGTTTTCCCACAGGGGACTTACAACTTTTTTCCAGATTTCGCTGATGAGCGTTATTGCTTCATTTCTAATAATGATGAGGGACTGAAGCGAATCGCTTTTAATCTGATTGGTTTTGAAAATCTTGAAATTGATGGAGGCGGATCGCTCTTCATGTTTCATGGGAAGATGAACCCCGTTATTGTGCGGGATTCTGAAGATGTCTCACTGAAAAATTTCGCTTTCGATTTTAAGCGTTCTTTCCACAGTGAAGCGACCATCGTAGGAGATCCTGAGGAAGGGCTCGATATTAAGATTAATGCTGAAGTTTTTCCATACAAAGTGCGGCAGGGCGTGTTGATCTTTACAGATGGGGATAAATCCAAAGAGCGGAAGACGACGACAAAGTCAAAGAAGTTAATTTTTCCGTATGGTGGCTCGCTTGAGTTCGATCCGGTTAAAAAAGAGCCGGCCTATCTGGCGAAAGACCTTTGGGTCGGTCCTGCGGCTGTGGTGAAGAGAATGAAAGGAGGCGTGCTCCGCCTCTTGGACCCGAAGTTGACTGGAAAGCCTGGCAATCGCATCATTTTTGGTCCGAGTCACCGTGAGCATCCTGGGATCGTGATCGACCGCTCTAAGGATACCTTGATCGATGGAGTCACCGTGCATCATGCTGGAGGAATGGCGCTGATTGCTCAGCTCAGCCACAATGTGAAAATTCATAAAATGAAGACAGGGGCTCGTGAGGGCAGTGGGAGGCTTTTGAGTGCGACTGCTGATGCAACTCACTTTGTCAACTGCACTGGTAAGATTGAAATTGGTCACTGTAATTTTGAGGTTCAGAAGGATGATCCTTCTAATCTTCACGGTCTTTACGCCCGAATCATGAAGCGCGAAGGGGATCACACCTTCCTCATCGCTATGATTCATCCGCAGCAATACGGAATCGATTTTGTAGATGTGGGTGATGAGCTGGAATTCGTAAACAGCAAGAGCCTTGTAACTTATGGGACTGGAGCAGTGGCTAAGGTCGAGCGGCTTAATAAGCAATACACCCGAGTTACAATGACCGAAGCACTGCCTAAAGAATTCGCGGTAGGGGACGCGATTGCTGAAATTCGAGAGTATCCAGAAATTCACATTCATCACTGCCGCATGCACGGAAATCGGGCGCGTGGGCTTCTCCTCAATTGTCGTGGCAAAACCATCATTGAAGATAATCACTTCCATGTTCCAGGTACTGCAATTCTGTTCGAGAGTGATGCCCGCTTCTGGTATGAGCAAGGAGGTGTGCGAGATTGTACGATCCGACGCAATGTGTTCGAGAATGGAAACTTTGGCCCGCTTCAGTGGGGAACGGGAGTAATTGAGGTGCGAGCTGGAATTGACGATGAGTTCAAGGCAACGAGCCGTTATAACAAGAATATTACCATTGAGGATAATACCTTTATTCTGTTTGATCGGACAGCTATTGTGAGAACTTTCTCTGTAGAAGGTCTGACTATCAGAAATAACAAGGTGAAATATTCCCAGGCTTACCCTCGTCGCGGTTTGAATGATGAGCTTTTTGATATTCAATTCAGCGACAAAGTGATTATTGAAAATAATGAGATTCCAGAGTTGCCTGATTTTTTGAAATAAACAGAATGCCTTTTTGCCGAGCCAGATGAATTAACCATTAGAATCTATCGACGAACGGGAGAGAGTTTCGAGATCGTGGTTTTAACTGACCTGGAAGAGATCTTTAAGCTCCCTGAGGTCGAAGTAGAGACTCCTTTCGCGGAACTCTGCCGCGATGTCGAACTCATTGTGGATCAGCCAAAATCTGTGCGATGAATGGATGATTATGGTGCTCTGTCTTTGACCTTCTCAAGCCTTCTTCATTTTCTAAAACTGGGAGATGCCCAAGACTAAGACTGCCAAGAAAAAGACTAAGTCAAAGCTCACGGAGCTGGAACAACGGATTCACGATCTCAAGGCGACTCTCCCGGCGCAGCAGGATTGGCGATCGACCGATGAGCAAGAGGTGGCACGCCGTCAGATTCGCGCCTTGGAAGCGCCTCCGGCGGTCCGGAATCTGACTCCAAAGCATCGCATATTTTCAAATTTTGAAGTCACGTCACCTGAAAGTGGGCTGACTTATTTTGTGGAAATTCGTGATCTCGCGGGACGGGATTTTCATTCCACGTCGCCTGACTTTGCTCACAATGGTCTGGGCACTTGCAAGCATACCGAAGCTGTTCTTTATCACCTCCAGACGCGCTTTCCCGGTCTCTACAAAAAGGCGCTTAAGAATGGCAGTGAGCGCTGCGATCTCATGGTCGATCCTTCCGCCAAGACTCTCCGTCTGCGTGGCCAACGTAATTTTCTACCACGTTCTTTTCGTTTGAATTTCGATAGAACGGGCCTTCTGAAATCCGGAAAAGATCCCCTGAAAGTAATCGCTAAGGCCGAAGAAATCACGGACTCGAATTTTCGTGTCTCTCAGGAAGTCCTGCCCTTTCTTGAGTCGCTGGCGAACGAGCGTGAGAGTATCCAGCTCCGGCGTGACTACGAGCAGCGAGTTCATTCCGGCGAATATCCGCAACACGAAACGAAGCTCCCGCTTTTTCCCTATCAGCGCGAAGGTATGCTGCACCTGGCCTTTACCGAGCGCGCGATGGTCGCTGATGAAATGGGCCTTGGAAAAACCATCCAGGGCATCGCGGCCGCCGCTCTTCTCCATCGTATGGGCAAGGCGAAGCGCTGTCTCATCGTAGCTCCCGCTTCCTTGAAAACCGAGTGGGAAGAGCAGATCGAAAAATTCACCTCGTTACCGTGCGAGGTTGTTTATGGTTCCCGATTGCAGCGGGTGGCAATCTATCAAAATCCTGCCGCTTTTTTCACGATCGTGAACTACGAGCAAGTCCGCAGCGATTCGCTCGATATCAATGCCGCCCTCCAACCAGACATTGTCATCCTGGACGAGGCACAGCGGATCAAGAATTGGGCCTCGCTCACCGCGCGCGCGATCAAGCGGCTGCAGAGTCGCTACGCCTTCGTCCTCACCGGCACGCCGATTGAGAATCGTATCGATGAGATCTACTCCATCACCGAGTTCCTCAATCCGGCCATCTTTGGACCGCTCTTTCGCTTCAATCGGGATCACTACATCTTCGATGAAAACGGAAAGCCAGCGAACTACCGAAACCTCAGCGGGATGCGGAAGAAGCTCAAGCCCATCGTCCTCCGTCGCAGAAAGGCCGAAGTTGAAACTGAACTCCCCGAGCGCACGGACGAGACTCGTTTCGTGGACCTCAGCCCGGGACAAAAGCGGGAATACGATCCAATCGTGGATCAAGTCCGCAAGCTCGCCGCCAAAGGTCAGCAGCGTCCTCTACGAAAGGAGGAGCGCGAGATCCTCATGATCCTTCTCGGGAAACTGCGTATGCTTTGCGACACCCAGTTCATCCTCGATGAGGAAACAAAAACCTCTCCTAAGCTAGACGAACTCGTCGAGATCTTCGACACCGCCCTGGTGGATCCTGATGTCAAAATCATCGTCTTCTCCGAATGGATTCGCATGCTCACCCTCATTCGCGAACACCTTGAAAAGCAGAAGATCGGCTTTGCCTGGCACACTGGAAGTGTCCCGCAGGTCAAGCGTCGCAAGGAAATCAAAGCCTTTAAGGAAGACCCCGACTGCCGTGTCTTTCTCTGCACGGAATCCGGGGGTGCTGGGCTGAATCTTCAGAACGCCAGCGTCGTTATCAATGTCGACCTCCCTTGGAATCCCGCCAAGCTGGAACAGCGCATCGCGCGTGCTTGGAGGAAGGGACAAAGGCGCCCCGTGACCGTGATCAACCTCGTGGCACGTGGAACCATCGAGCACGGTATGCTGCAAACCCTCGCGCTGAAGCAAGGTCTCGCCGACGGAGTCTTGGACGGCATTGGAAGGCTCGGTGAGGTCCAATTGAAAAAAGGGGGAGAGTCCTTCCTCTCCCGCCTGCAACAGACCTTGCTGGCCGGTGAAAATACCATCGTTAAAAAAAGCATCCCCAAGAAACGAACCTCCTCTGATCCCGGATCGACCTTCGCAGCGATCCTCCGAGATTCCCTCAAAAGCAAACTCATTTCCTGTGAGGAGCAGTTCATCACCGACACCGAAGCTCCACCCAAGCTTGTCGTCGTTCTGGAACAAGACACCCCGCAAACCCGTGACACCATCATTAAGCACCTCCTGAAAGCGATGCCGCATCTGGAGGGAGTCGCGCCCGAAGTGATCGATGAGCGCCTTGTTACGATGGACGCCCAGACTGCGGGAGCATTGGAAAACTTGCAACGTCTCGGCCTCGTGCAGACAAACATCCGCGCCCGCCGAAATCTCCTCGGGCAGATTGATTCGACACCGAATAATCTTAATGAGGCCGATCAAAAGCGCCTCGATGGTTTGAAGGAATCACTCGCAAAGAAGCTCAAAACGGTTGCCCTTCTCCTTCCCGCTCAGTTGCATGAGGAGGCCACCCCCGCGTTGAAATCGGCCCTACTTCTGAGCGTGCAAATCAAAGCACTGGAGGCTCAAGTGACTGGGCCGACAAGTGAAGAGGAGCTTATAAATCCTGAATTTCATTACCTCTTTTCTGATCCCCCAAGCGTGTTGAAATTCCTTTCAGAGCCAAGCGAAACTCTGGCCCATCAAATTTTCAAAACTTTCTGATCTCACCTCATCAGGGGTTCTAGTGCTCCGTCAAACCTAAGATTTCGGGTTCCTGCTGGTCTCTCGAAAATCTGGCCGCGTTGTCGATGCTAAGAGAATGCTCGATTCACTGATCATCTCCGCCTTGCCAGATTTCCGATATCCTTCGTATTTACCTGAAATCTTAGTCCTGACAAAGCACTAGATGAATACGAGCAGCTCTTACTCCAGAGTGATAACCTCATCGAGATTAAGTATCAGGTGGGCGGTAGCGGCATGGGCTGCGAGTTTTATTAGGTCAATAGAGTCATCTCTTTCTGACTCGCCAATGGTCAGGAACTCGTCGGCCTCCTTTGGTGCGTCTGCGAAGTGTTTTTGGAAGGTGTCATTATTCCGCTGGAGGATTGCGAGGGTTTCAGGATCCGGATCGTGGCCCTTCGCCAGGCGGTAGCCGTGGGCGAGCGGCGCGTCTCCGCCTTCCCGGATCATGCGCTCGGCGAGTTTTCGCGAGGCTTCCAGGAAGGTCTTCTCATTCATGAGCGCGAGGGCCTGGAGCGAGGTGTTGGTGACGTTCTGGCGGACATTACAAACCTCCCGTCCTCCGGCATCGAAGATCAATTGGAGGGGAGGATTCACCGCGCGCTTCCAGTAAGAATACATGCTCTTCCGGTAGAGGTCCTTTCCTTTTGATTCGATGTAGCGTGTTCCGGCATTCGCGGCGAGTGTCTCCCAGAGCCCTTTTGGTTGGTAGGGCTTCACCGGACGGCCGCCGAGTTTAGGATAAAGCAGGCCGGAGGCATGGAGGGCCATGTCGCGGAGGGCAAAGCCGTCCATACGGTAGCGTGGGCCACGAGCGAGGAGTCGGTTCTTTGGGTCCTTCTCATTGAGGAGGGAGTTGCTTTTCGACGACTGGGTGAAGGCGTGGCTGGTGGCGAGGAGGCGATACATTTTCTTAATGTCCCAGCCGCTTTCGATGAATTCGACGGCGAGCCAATCGAGCAGTTCGGGGTGGCTGGGGAGCTCTCCCTGAAGGCCGAAGTCCTCCGGAGTATTGACCAATCCAATCCCGAAGAGGCGTTGCCACATCCGATTCACCACGACGCGGGCGGTGATGGGGTTCTCCCGGCTCACGAGCCACTTGGCGAATTCGAGGCGATCCTTGGGATGTTTCGCACCCTCGGGGAGAAGCTTGGCAATGACTCCCCGGGGCAGGGGGTCATCCTTCACGGGTTCATCATACTGGCCGCGGTTGAGAAGATAGGCGGGCATGGGTTTGCCCTTCTTTTCGCGCATGACCATGACGGGGACTCTGCCAAATCCGGCCTTGGTCAGATGCTTCTGCACATCTTTTTCGTGGGCGATGGCATCCATGAGGATGGGGTCGATCTTCTCGTGATAGGCTGCGAGGACTTTCTGATCGTTCGCCTTTAGCGCTGCGAAGACGTGTGGCGGGATGGCTTCGTCACCCTTGGTGGAGGGCTGTTCCTTTTGGGTGAGGAGAACGCGGAAGCGGCCGATCTGATGACCCGGAAAGTCGGATCCAAATTCCAGAGTGATGCGGACGTCGTCGTTATTCTCAGGGACGATGGGCTTTTCAAAGATGAGGAAGAGACTCGCCTTTTTCTGGCCGATGCCATTGATGGCCCAGCCGGATTTTTTGTCGTCATCAATGACGGCCGAGGCGGGGTAGCCGGATTGCTCATGCGTCGCAACAACGCGGGCGATCTTCACGGGGTGGAGTTTGCGTTGGCCCCGCTTCGAATGATATCCGATGGTGGTATTGGTGAGGACGAAGTTGCCGTTCTCGGCTCGCGAAAGCTTGTTTGGGGCCTTTAACGTACCGTGCGGGAGGGCGTCGATGCGGAGCCCGGTGATGACTTTCTTTCCGGTGTGGAGGCTGAGTTTATAAGAGGTGGCTTTGACTTTATCACCGTGGAAGAGGTAGGAGTCATCCGGTAGTTTTTCGAGGTGGCTTTGCTTATGTGGGATCTCGGCTTTTCGGAGGCGGACGGGATACCAATCGCTTTCGGTCTCGATTTTTTGATGGGCGGCGACCCAGCTTTTTAAGCGTTCCGGCAGGGTGGCGCGGGCCTTGGCGAGGCGTTCGGTTGCTTCATCCAGTTTCGCTTGAAGCTTTGCCGGACGTTTGGTGAGCGGCGAGCCGATGTGCATGATGGGATCGGACTTTGGTCCGGCTCCGGTTCCTTTTTCGCCGATGTTGTTGAAGTAGGAGAAAAGTTGGAAGAACTCCCGCTGTGAGATCGGGTCATACTTGTGATCGTGGCATCGCGCACAGCCCGTGGTTAGGCCAAGCCAGACAGCCGAAGTGGTTTCGACGCGGTCGACGACGTTCTCGACATAAAACTCAGCGGCTAGGGCGCCGCCTTCATTGTTCTGGCGGTGGTTACGATTGAAAGCAGAGGCGAGTTTCTGAAGTGGGGTGGCATTGGGCAGCATGTCCCCGGCGATTTGCTCGATCGTGAATTGATCGAAGGGCATGTTTTCTCGATAGGCCTTGATGACCCAGTCGCGCCATGGCCAGTTCGAGCGGCCACCGTCGTTTTGGTAGCCATCGGTATCGGCGTAGCGGGAGGCATCCAGCCAATGGAGGCTCATGCGCTCGGCGTAGGCATCCGAGGCGAGGAGTTCATCGACGAACTTCTCGTAGGATCCGTGAGAGATGAGTTGATCCAGCTGTGCCGGGGTCGGTTGGAGACCGGTAAGGGCGAGCGAAGCGCGGCGGGCGAGGGTTGGTAGGTCGGCCTTGGGGGCAGGTGCGAGTTCGTTCGCGGAGAGGGTGGCCTTGATGAAATGATCGACGGGATGCTCATCGGTAGGGACGTCAGGTTTGACTGGCGGGACGAAACTCCAGTGATCCTCGTACTTCGCACCTTGCTCGATCCATTTTTTAATGAGCTCCTTTTCCTTGGCGGAGAGGGAGCGATTGGAATCAGCGGGTGGCATCGGGTCGTCCTCATCGAAGATCCGGAGGATGACCTCGCTGTCCTTGGCGTTATGTGGAATGATGGGGGTGCTGCCGTCGTTGTCCTTATAAGCGAACTCAGCGAGGTGTAGGGCGACGTCCGCTTCGCGGGTCTTGGGATCCTGGCCGTGGCAGTAAAAGCAGTTCTCCGAAAGGATGGGCCGGATGTGCTTGTTGTAGGAAATTTGTTCCTCGGCCTGCTCTGCGAAGAGGGGGCTGACGAGGAGGAGAAGAGGTAGGAATTTTCTCATCTGAACTAGGAAAGAATGTCTTTGACGATGTGTCCGTGCACGTCGGTGAGGCGGAATTGACGACCCTGAAAGCGGTAAGTTAGCTTGCTGTGATCTACACCAAGCTGGTGGAGGAGAGTGGCGTGCAGATCGTGCACGTGGACGGCTTCCTTGTGATATTTCGTGGGGTGAGCATCGATGGGGGCGCCATTGGAATCCACGATGTTGTAGGAGAGGTCATCGGTCTGCCCGAAGGTGGTGCCGGGCTTGATCCCGCCGCCGGCTGCCCAGAGGGAGAAGCAGCGCGGGTGGTGGTCACGACCGTAGTTCCCGCGGGTGAGCTTGCCCTGACAGTATGCGGTGCGGCCAAATTCTCCTCCCCAGACTACGAGGGTATCATCCAGAAGGCCGCGCATTTTCAGGTCTTTAATGAGGGCTGCTGACGGTTGATCGACATCGCGGCATTGGCCGGTGAGTTGTCTCGGGAGATTGAAGTGCTGGTCCCAGCCCATGTGGAAGAGTTGGACGAAGCGGACATCCCGCTCGGCGAGGCGGCGCGCCATCAGGCAATTGTATGCGTAGCTGCCGCGCTTCTTTACGTCCGGTCCATACATTGCCAGGATGGACTCGGGCTCGTCAGAGATGTCGGTCAGCTCCGGGACGGAGGTCTGCATGCGGTAGGCGAGTTCGTATTGCTGGATGCGGGTATCGATCTCGGGGTCGGCGAATTCGGCGAGCTTCTTTTCGTTCAGCTCGGCGAGGTCATCGAGCATCTTTCGGCGTGCCTTCGCAGAGAAGCCGGATGGATTGGAAAGGTAGAGGACGGGATCACCCACGGACATGAACTTCGTCCCGGCGTGTTTCGTCGGCAGGAAGCCGGATCCCCAGAGGCGGTCGTAGAGAGGTTGGCAGTTGGGGCGTCCGGTGCCGCGCGAGACCATCGCGACAAAATCGGGGAGGTCCTTGTTCACCGATCCGAGGCCGTAGGACATCCATGATCCCATGGACGGGCGCCCGGGAATCTGCGAACCTGTCTGGAAGAAGGTGATAGCGGGATCGTGATTAATGGCCTCCGTATACATCGAGCGGATCAGGCAGATCTCATCCGCGATGCCCGAGATGTGCGGGAGGAGTTCGGAGATTTCCGTGCCGGCCTGACCGGACTTCGTGAATTTGTATTTCGTTCCCGCGAGCGGGAAAGAGCGTTGATTGGCCGTCATCCCGGTCTTCCGTTGGGTGACGGAGACGTGTTTTGAGAGTTCCTCGCCGAAGTGTTCCTGTAGTTTCGGCTTGTAGTCAAAGAGGTCCTGCTGGGAGGGTGCGCCACTCTGGAAGAGGTAGATCATCCGCCGTGCTTTCGGAGCGGGAAGGGGAGTCGCTGGCTTTTCATAGCCGAAGGCATCCCGATTGAGCATCGAAGCAAGGGCGGCGGCGGTGAGGCCCTTTGCGCCTTTGCCAAAGAATTGGCGACGATTCTGCAGAAGCTGTGCTTGGATAAAAGGATCAGACATAAGAACTCGATGTTTTCGATGGCGGAGCCAAGAATACGCCTAATGACTTCCGGTACTTCCCGAATTTGCCGGAAATTAGACTATTGCCGCAAATATCTCCCCCCCGATTAAACGGTGGTATGCTAATTTTCCGGAAAATGACCTGTTAACGGTGAAGCGGGAGTCTTTTTTGTGGGGAATGCTCTCCGATCATCGTTTATGACTTTATAGCTCCAATCCATGAAAATTCTCGTCCTCACATTTCTCCTGACCCTCGTCTCCGCCGCACAAGTTCCGCTGCCTCTCCAGATGAAAATCCACAGCTGGCCTGGTGATGCTCCGCTCATGAATTCAGCCCGCTGCACCGAGCCGACTTTTAAACCACAGGTCGAGGCCTTCCTCACCGCCCTCCGGAAGCTGGGGGTGGCCAATACCGCCCTCTCCGATGAATCGGCCCTCGTCTTTTCCAAAAGTGATCTGAAGCCCGGTCTCACCTATCAAATTACTCCGGTTGGAAACACCTTGAACGTCGTCGCGTCGACCACTGAAGGCATCGCCCACGCCACCGCAACTCTCCTTCAGCTTATTCAGGTGAAGGACGGTGCCGCCAGCCTCCCGATGCTGGACATCGAGGATGGCCCCACCAATACCTACCGCTCCTTCATGATCGACATGGGCCGGAACCCGCACTCACCTGCAGCCCTCCGCCAAGTCGTCGATATGATGTGGTTCTATAAGGCGAATTACCTCCAGCTCCATCTCACCGATGACCAGATCATCTCGTGGCCCTCCAAGGCCTTCCCGAAGCTTTACTCCGAGAAGGCGGGATGGACCTGGGAAGACTTTGAGAAGCTGGAAGCCTACAGCCAGGCCCGTGGGGTCACCGTGATTCCCGAAATCGAGGTCCCCGGCCACTCTGATCGCTTCCGTAAGATTTATCCGGAGGTCTTTGGCAAAACCGCTATCGATCTCGCCTCCAGCCCCGAGGCTCAAAAAGGAGTCGAAACCCTCTTTAAGGAGGTTCTCTCCGTTTTCAAAGCCACCCCATACCTGCACATGGGCGGTGATGAGGCTTACGGTGTGCCGCAGGACATCCAGCGGGACTTTATTAATCGCCTGAATAAGTTCGTAAAATCCCAGGGCAAACAAATGCTCGTCTGGGAGGGACCGCACCTCGGGAAGGGCGACAATAAAGTGGATACGGACGTCATTCACCTCATCTGGCGGAACATTGAAGTCCCCGCCCAAAAGGCCCTTGAGGCCGGCTACCAGATCGTGGCGGCCCCTTGGGATCCTCTCTATATCGTGGACCACTACCCGCGCACTATGTTCACCGCTGTCGATGTGAAGCGCTGCTACGAGTATAATACCTCCCGCTGGGCTCACATTAATCACGCCATGGAGAGCTACAAAAAGCCCCATATCACCAAGA
>CALBVA010000134.1 GCA_937969125.1 uncultured Verrucomicrobiales bacterium
CTCTAGTTGCTCGTCAATCCAACCTGTGAATCCCAGTTCCTGCACCCTGGCAATGGACTCATCAGTTGGCCCAAAACTTGCACGCAGTAAAAATCGCGCAGCCTCTTCCGTGTCAGGCAGCTGTTGCATAAGACGCTCCCCGCTCGCCAGAAGTAAACCTTCGCTTGCTTCTAAACCAAAAAGCGCCGCCGCGAAATCTCCACGGTCATCGCCGGAACTATTAGGATTAGCATCGTTCCATCCCAGCTGGGCCTCCTCCCAGGCAGAGAGGCCGTCCCCGTCTGAATCGACATCGGAAATTGCCAGCCGGAACAGGTCGCCACCCTCATCGCTTGTTGGCACTAAAACCTCCCGCAAACCATTTGCCAGGAGCGGCTCTAAAGACATCGTCACTTCCCATTCATAGGTGACTGAGTTCAGTCGTTCTACGCGGTACATCTTTCCAGCAATACCCTGCCAGCGAAAAATCACTTCTCTCTCATTGACCTCAAAATCCCGCAAAGTCGGGAGGCTCTCAGGATTAGTTGGATCCGTTCCGGCAAGCCCTTCAAAACGATCGGAGACGCCATCAGAATCCGTGTCATTGTTGTCAGGGTCAACTGATTCATAAAGGCCCTGCCAAATGAGCGAGACGCCGCTACGATCAAAGTCCAATCCAGCGATGACAGGCGACGTCGTAGTCAAGAGGATGAGCGAGACCACTAAGGCTTCGATTCGTGTTACTAATTTCATGAAAAAATAGAGATTGGAAAAATTTAGATAATCCGTCTTTGCTATCAAATGAAAAACTAATCAGCAGCCACCCGTTCAGTCAGCAGGTCCATCCCCCTTTAGAACCTTTTTCATAAGAAGCTTTCCCCGTTCTGACATCGACACCAAGTCATCCTCAGTCCAAAGTCTGCGGTCCTTTCCGGCCGCCCTTACTTCCACTGCATCAGCCGCAAGAGGATGAATTGCGAACGGAATACCCCGACGATCAATCAGCTCCCCCTGCCGGTTGATCCTGGCGTGGCCAGGCGGGATGGGAGCGATCTTATATGGATTTGCCCCCGTTAGCAGAACGGTGAAGTCACGATTGTCTCCAATTGGTCTTCGGTAACCTGGTTTGACGAATGAGAGATAATCCTGAAATGCCATCTGTATTAGGTCCAGTTCCCGGAAATCACTGGTCTCGCCCTTACCAAACTCTTGGGCAAAAGGAGCATCCGACAAAACGATTGCACCCCGTACCGGCGCTATTTTAGCTTCATCTTTCGAGGGGCCTGCCTCAGCGGGAGATATGATGTTTCCACCTTTCTCCCTGTCGCCTCGATGGATCAGCAACCCGCCACCGAATGCAAGGATAGCCACTAGCGCTCCAACAAAGCGAAACTTTCCCATTCTCGTCATTCTTATACGGCCTGTTTCATAAACCCCAAGGGGGGGGCACTCCCGGAGAGATTGTGAAAGGTCCCAAGATTAGGCAACACTTCCGCTAATCGGGAAATCGGGATACCAAACCAGCAGGCCAGCTCGGCAAAGTATTCATCAACCGACGTCGTCGGGATAATGCGACCTCGTCCCACATCGAGGGGATTTCCCTCATAAAGATCAGGATATTGCCCATAAACGTCTCCGCCGTTTACCGCCCCGCCCATCACAATCTGATGGCCACCCCATCCGTGATCACTCCCCTGTCCGTTTGAAGTGAGCGACCGTCCGAAATCCGAAACTGTGAATGTGGTGACCTGCTCCCCCATTCCCGATTGGTCCAGGCCATTCTGAAAATCCGAGAGTGCTCCATCCAGCTCGTTTAACAACGCCTGGTGGGGTCCTAAAAGGCTGCTATGAGTATCCCATCCATCCAGCATCACAAAAAATGTCTGACGGCGGACTCCGAAATCCTCCCGGGCCTGAATGATCCGATGCACCATTTGCAACTGCTTCCCTAATTTGGTTGCGGAAGACTCCCCTTCATAGCTCGTCACATTCTCAAGAGCCTCGCTGAAAACCCCGTTCAACTCAATGGCCTTCTTCTTCCGAGAAAGATATGCCCGCTGGAGGAGATTCGCGTAATCCAACTCTAGTTGGCTCGCTACGGCCTCCCTCAACGGCAATCGATTCGGATCGTTCCAGCCGCTCAAGCCACTACTTCCGGAGGAACCAATAACATAGGGCCCGCTTTGTGAGCCGGTTTGACCCAGATTTACCCCTCTGACCGATATGGAGGTGGCAAAATTTTCCGGCCCATTGAGTTCCTCGACCAGATCGGTCATTCGACCCAACCAACCCGATTTTGCAGACCGATTCGGAAGCGATGTGTGCCATTGTCGCTGTTGGTCGGAATGAGAAAACAAGCCTTCAGGATACAGACCCGGCGAGCTCTCAAGATCGCTCGCGGTCACCTTTTCCTGCAAAGAACCAACGTTCGCCAAAAAGGCCAGTTGTCCTCCACTGTAAAGCTCCTTGAGCCTCGGCAAAGATGGGTGCAGTCCCAGCTCTTTCCCCACGATCCCCGGTGTGGGAATCGTCAAAAGCTCTTCATGCTCGAGGGAAAGGTTTCCCCGGACCAGAGCATACTCGTCATATTCAGAAGCTCCTTGAGGAGTGAGCATGTTATAGGAATCATTCCCCCCCTGTAGAAAAACGCAAACGAGGGCACGATAGTCGTTGCCTTGCGGAATCTCAGCAGCTGCCAGTTGCCCCATCATTTGAACATTACAGAATGTTCCCAAGGCGGCACCTCCCCCGCAGACTGCCCCACTTGCTTGCGCGATGAACTGGCGCCGCCCCACTTTCTGGCTATTCTTGTTGATCTCTTTCTTCATTTTTTCAGTGGTTACCTCAGAATGGCAAATTCCGGAGAGGTCATGATCAGGGAAATTACATTATACATCCTCCTTTCGGAATCGACATTTTCCTCTGCGATCGTTCTGATTATCTCTTTCTGCTCTTCACTCAGTGTTCCATAAGTAAACATGAGATCAAGGCGATCAATGAGTACTTCAACGTCGTCCACAAGCGCCAACTCATCGGAATAATCGTGATGAAAGACCGATTGATCCAAAGCCATCCGAGGAGGATCTACACCACGCTCAATCCCCCGTCGTAAAAGATTATCCCATCTCACCGATCGTGATGGCGTCAGGATCTCAAACTCCGGGGCAACCAATCCCTCATCCCGTAATTCAACTGGCTCGTGGTCCGGTGAATAAAAATTGAACACCGTCGGCGAATCGAGAGGGATCTGCCCGAAGTCTTTTTGTCCGTCTTCGGTATGGATCGGGTGAGCTCCTGTTTCATTTTCTGAATCAAAGGCGCGAACTAGATGAACATAAGTGATGAAGGGCTCCCGCATCTTACCAAATCCTGGCTGTAATCTGACCTGCTTGGCCCGGGCCTCTGGATCCAGAAGCACAGCACGAATGACCGCCCCTAAGTCACCAACCACCCCTTCTCCGTTATCTCGATAAGCCCCTGCCACCCGCGCGATGTATTCGGGAGACGGATTACTCGTCACAAACCTTTGGATCAGCTGTCGCCCAATAAACGGACCTGTGTTGGGATGTGTCCCCAGATTTCTCACCGCACGACGAACATCCTCGGAAGCTGAAAGACCGGGGGGCAGGTAACCGCCGTTGACCAAAAACTTTTCGCCGGGTTCATGCACAACGTCAAAGATCTTCATTGGAGTTTCCGGAGTGAAATTATAAAAGATGGGCTTGCTGGTTCGTCCCCAATTGAAGCCCGTCATAACCTTGGCTAACTCGGTGACATGAAAGTTCGTGTAAGTCGGAATAAAATTCCCAAGTCGATCCACTTTCCGGCTCCCATCCAGATTAAGCTCCCACAGTCCGATCGAAAAAAGCTGCATTAACTCACGTGCATAGTTCTCATCCGGAAAGGTCCCCAGTTCGGGATCCCCTTTATAGTTTCTGAGGTGTCCCAAATAAGACCCCATTGAGACGCTGTAGGTCACGTCCTCCAGAAGATCAACGTAGTTCCCAAAGGCTCCATTGACCAATAGGTCGTAATAGGTCACCGAGGCTACTGATGACCCCCTCACCAGATCAGAGCCTTGCCCCGAAATGACCAAAATTTGGCTTAAGGCGAAAGCCATGCGCTGACGAAGCTGGTCCTCAGCATTAAGCGCGGAACGCCACCAAGCCTTGCGAAACAGAAAGAGGTCGTCATTTGCGCCCACGGCCAACTCCGCTTCCCTCGAGGACTTCATCGTCGTCGGTGGCATCATGATCTGTTCATCAATCCATTCCCGATAACTTTGATTCGATTGAGTAACTTCCTCGATCATTTCCATCGTCGGTCCAAAAGTGGTCTGATTAAGAAATCTGGAAACCTCTTGAGGAGTCCGCGCAAATCCATTGAGTTCCCCCCCATCCAGCAAGGGAAAAGATTGGTTATTGGTTAACTGCCCCATCACCCAAGCCAAGTCACCTCCAATCCTGGTGCCGCCCGTATTGAATTGGCGATCATTCAGCCCCAACTGCCGGTCCTCAAAAGCAGTAAGCCCGTCCCCGTCGTCGTCGATTGATTGGCGCACCCGGTAGAACCTCTTCGGAACGCCTACCGTATCAATAGGGCACTCCAACACCAGGAGGCCGTCAGAAGTCACTTGAAGAGCCTTATCCACTCG
>CALBVA010000135.1 GCA_937969125.1 uncultured Verrucomicrobiales bacterium
ATCGCCCCATAGTAAATGCTTTGACGCTCCTCGTCATTGCGCGCTTGCTCTACTAATAGGGAATACTTTTCGCTATAATTTGCCATCGAACCGAGAGCAAAGGCGCGGAGTTCTTCCTGCGTCCATTCGCTTGGATAGCCGTCAGCCGCGCCCTGTCCTCGCTCGACATGATAGTCCTTAAAAATATTCGGCCCGGTCGCAATGCCCACCCAACGAGCGGTATTCCACCTCGCACTCGCACGTTTTTTGGGATCTTCGATGCGATCGGCCATCGTAAAACCCTTCAGCGCTTTATCACGAGCGACTCGCTGTGCAAGTTGGCTCAAAAGCTGATCACGACGCCCCACATCAGGGTGAGAAGCCACCCACTCACCAGCCGCGTCTGGATCAAAGACCGCCCACTCTCTCGCCACTTGCGGGAACAGAGTTTTGTCTGCCTCAGCCCACGCCTCAGCAACTCGATCGACAAACAAAGCCGCTTCATGAGGTTCATTCTGAACACGAATACGAAGATAGTCTTTCAGGATTCCGAGATTACCCCGGTGAGGAGAAGCGAGCAATTGAGCAAGAGCCGCATCAGGATCGACACTGAGCCAAGTCAGCAGCACCCCTCGCCGCGCATGTGCAAGAAAGCGATACTCTTCCAACGCTTCCGCCCAAGCTGCCTCTGGATCCAACTCAGCCCAGCGGGCATAAAAAGCAGTCACAATGGCCTCAAAACGACCCTGCGAAGTCACTCCATTCAAAGCTTCAAGCACGGAAATGAGGTCACCCTCCGGGATGCTAAACATAAGCAAGCGTAGGCTACTCTCGCGTGCGCTATTCCGCTTTTCCTCTTCATCGTAGCTCCGAATTTCTGCCAGCAAGGCCGCGAGATCAAAGCTCGCACGTGACACGCGCTCACTCCGAACCCCGCTCGTAATTTGTCGCTTCTGGGCAGACTCATTGTTCACCACGGTGGGTTCGTCTACCGGATCGGAAACCCAAGGAAGGGCGAGTAAACCACCTCCCACGAACGAAGAAAGAAAAAGGAGTTTTGATTTCATAAGAAGAAGAGAAAGAGTGCTAGTGCTTGTTTGAATCGTAGTGTGTGTCAGAGCTTCCCGCGTGAATTCCTGAAGGAGATATGCCTCCACTGGAGCTGCCTCAGCTTGCTGCTGAGCGAAAAAGGTGGTGAGGGTCAGCGCCGCGACGGGAGTAGCTCGGCGTCCCAGCTTACGACCCAGTTGTTCCAATGCCCGACGGCATCGCTTGCGCCAACTTTCCGAACTGCCCCCAAGTTGATTCGCGATTGCCGAAAAAGTCTGCCCCTCCAAATGATGCATCACCACCACCGCGCGATCTTTCGCAGCTAATGAATCGATGGCCTGATCAAGTTCTGACAAAAGAAAAGAGGCTGGCTTGGCTGGTGAAATTGGCTCGTATTCCTTCATCGCTTCCGTATCGCGGCGCATTTGCCGACTTCGTTTTCGCCTCAAGTTCGCAGACTCTAACAGAATCACTCGATGGAGCCACGGCGCGAGAGATTCCCGCCCCTCTAGTTCGTAAGCCCGCCTTGCAAAGACGATCAGAGCCGCCTGCAAGGCATCATGCGCATCTTCCTGACTCCCGAGAAAACGGAAAGCCGAGCGATACATCATGGCGTGATGCCGCTTCACCAAGTGCGCAAAGGCAGCCTCATCCCCATTCTTACAGAAAGAATGAAGAAGGTCGCTATCACTAGCTTGTGCCAAGTTGCCCATCAAAAAGAACCTGTCTCCTCCCACCTAAAAGCGGACAAAAAAATCTGCCCTCAAAACGAAAAACATCAATTTCCAATGTTTTGCTCGTTTCTCAGGGTCATCCAGCTAGGGAGAGAAGAATAGAAAGGAGCCAATCAGCTCTGCGTCTTTGAGCAGATTCAAGCTGATGTATGATACCGCGCTCTAATCGAACAACCGCTTTCCTCCGTCGCTCTCCGAAACAATGACGCTCGACTTACCTGTCTCTCCGTGATCAGCCATCTCATAAAATTGGCTTCTCATCTTATAAAGAAGGTTACAAATTATACTCAACAGAGCCTCACGCGAGGGTAAACTCCCGGACCGATGAAGCCGAACCGATCTGTGTTAGCCTGCCCCGAGTGTGAAAAACCTCTGGTGAATATTGGAAGCAGGGTGGAACGAATTCATCCGGTGGCTCGTTTCATCCGAGATCGGTATGTGACTTCAATTTTGATGTGGATGTCGCTGATTCCATTCATCATTTACCTGACCTATGCGCTTTCAACGGATGATGGTGGAGGGACATTGAACACAAGTTTCGGATTGTCAGCCTTACTCTTTGCTCCATTCATCCTGAATTTCATGATTCTCCGCCTCTTTCCAATCTACCGAATCACCGATTGTCCTTACTGTGGATTTCATGAGAAACAGTATCTTGGTTTCAGCGAGAGCGGGGAACTTTGAAGAATCTCGATTCTCTTCCACTGGACCGTTCTGCCCTCATTCGGGCAGCTCGGCTTCGACGATAAAGAAATTCGTTATTCCCCGACTCCCATTGAGAGAAAAGGTGACCTTGTCTGGTGTTGTCTGCAGATTGTAGTTCTCTTCCGGAACCGGAGTGAAGTTCCTGAGAGTTCCGCTCTCCTTTAAAACCCAGCGCACCGATCTTTCAGGCATCTGGGTAACTTCGATTGCGAAGCCCGCCCTCAAAAAGACAAAGGGCGCATGAGACTCATCTCCATTGAGCGGATCAGTGCCCTGCGCATACTCCAGAATATTTGTCCGGCCATCGCGGTCAGGGTCAGCGTGCGGACTGTTATCAGCTGCACTCTCAGCGAATTCAACCTCTGCCCACACGGCATAAGTCAGATCAAAATCGGCTACCGCTGTCTGCATCGCTACTTGAAGATCCCCTCCATCCGGCGTCGATTTGGAAAGACTGCCGAAAATCGCATCGGACTCGTCGACCAAGCTGCTTGCAACCAACCAACGAATCGGTAGCGGAGCCGCCCCCCCCCCATTCGCGGCGGGCCACTTCCAATTCTCCCGCCCGATCAAGATCCATTCACTCCCTGGCGCCAAACCATTTCGTCCCCAGATGTAGGCACGGTTTGTGGTCAGAAACGGGGCGTCATTGTCCGACAAAATGCTCGTGTTTGAAAACCTCATCTGCCCCTCCGAATAGGTCGCCGTTCCTAATGACCGCCATGCAGACTCCCACTCCACCAGATTAGTCTCATCTGGAATAATCCCGACGAAGGTCCCCAGCTCGAAGATGAAGCTTTCGTCGAGGGGAGTCATGCCATCCGCACGCAGGTCGATTGATTGCAAGTCCCCGGTCCATTCGATCGACCTGGCTCCTTGGAGACTGGTCACCAATAGAAGCAGAAGGGCAAAAGTGAGTCGGCTCATTAATCTTCAGTCTATCTTTTCTCCAATGACGCCCCAAGAAGAAAGAGGCCGGTTCTGACATCACAGCACCGGCCTCCTTCCAACTAATGTACAATCGTGAAACAACAAAATTTAACTAGTACGGCGACGGCGCAACACACCAGTCGAAGCAAGCAGTAGAAGCAGCACCGAGCTGGGCTCGGGGACCGTTGCAAACTGGAGATCCGAGTTCCCGAAGGGCGACATGGGATCCATCATTTCTCCCTCCCCAATGTTGTCGTCGATGCGACCGACCACCGCAGTCGTGGCCGAAGCAATATCCCAAGTCTTTTCAAAGGTTCCATTGTTGCTCTCGTCACTATCTGGGAGCACCCAGTTATTCTGGTCGTCGGTCCCGGTTCCAGTCACCAGGAACCACTCAGGGAGTTGGGTCTCATCGATCGTCTTGGTGTCATAACCCCAGATATAAACGCGGAAACCCTCTACCAGAGAACCTCCGGTCGAAGAACTTTCCAAGGTCTGCACTTGATTGGTATTCGCACCCACCTCCACCGTTCCACCAAATCCGCGACTGATATTGCTGGAAGTGACATAGGAACTAGTTGGTGACGGGGTATCTGCATCGGTAATCGGCACAAAGCGATCCATCCACATTTCGATGTTGGACAGCTCTGGAGTGAACTCGCTGCCATCGGTGTTCTGGAAGATTCCCAGTTCGAAGGTGACATTTCCCCCGGCCACGGCAGCAGTGTCTTCGCTCTGAAGATCATTGCTGCTCGCGTTGTAATTCGTTGAGGAAAATCCCCCTCCCCAGGTAATCGTTCCGGCAATCGCAGACTGCCCGAGAAGGCAGAGAGCGAGGGCCCCGATTTTTCCAGAAGAGGATCTGACACTGTAATTTTTCATCGTTTTATTCGTGTTGGGGTTGCGGGGTTCTTCTCATTAAGGGCCGACCACCGGTGGGATGGGATTTATGACCGGACTCGCCAGGTAGTGATCCAGAAGATCGCGATTCTGAATACAGTAGATTGAGCTCCGGGTCGGATCGAAGAGGTCTTCATTGTCCTCCTCGGTCGCACTCACTGAGGTGCCGTCTGTCCACTGATCCGGTCCACCAGCAAAGTTCAAGTAGAAGATCGCATTGTAGCAGAGGTGGGCGGTCACGGCAGTCGTGACTTGTTCATCGTCCTGCCAGAACTGCACCTGATCGGCGAGCGAGAGGGCATTACTTCCGACAAAGTTCTGCGATCCCGCACTCATCTCACGCGACTTCGAGTCGGCGCTATCGATGGTTTGGGTAACGACCGGATGAGCGGATCCCACAAGGTTGTAATCTTCCTTAAGCGGGTAAGCGAGGCGGTTCACTCTGACCTCTCCGAACTGCATCACCATGAAGGCGTCTTCTCCGAGGAAGTTGTGGGTGAAGATACCCTCGCCCGGAGGTAGAATATTATCAGGAGCATTGGCGCCGGTGGTGGTGGCGACCCAGCTCTGCACTCCGTCATTCGCACCAACGGAAGAATCGGCGGTGCTCATCGCGACGTAGGTCTCGAGCATTCCGGTGGTCCGGTTGAGGCGCAGGAGGGTTCCGGCATCAGCGGCGCTACCACCAGCATCGAAGCCTTCCACCGCTATGGTATCGACGTCATCAATCGGGAAGAGATCTTCCAGCGTCTTGTGAGCCCGGATCACAAAGGTATCGCCATCAAGGTCTGCCGGATTGCCCGCCTGTGTGCTGTATGGCGCGGCCAGGGTGCAGAGGTCCGTCTCAGTAGTCTCTTTCAAGGTCACGCTATCCGCAGTGAAGCTCTCGATATCGAAGATGTGGCCCAAGTTTTCCCCGCTGGTGATCTCGAGGTAGTATGCCGCAGGAGCAGCAGTGGTGGGATCGCCATCCGGATCATTCAAGATCGCCGCGATATCTCCGGTGCCTCCAGCCTGAGTGAGATCGATGGTGAGGTCAGTCGAGCTGTCAATCGTTCCGGTCACCAGGCATGGCTCCAGAAGCGGATCGTTATAGGTCTGACAGAAGTCCTTGATGGTGGCTTTCTGGTAACCGACCACTGGCGTGACGGCATTGATCTCGGCCGTCGCGGTTCCGCCATTGACAACCAATCGCAGGAAGGCTGCTTCGGCACCACCTAGGAGGGTCATGACATCGCTGTAAGTCTCAACGGTGGTTCCGGCAACGGAGCCGGTCGATTCGGTAGAAACAGCTCCCGAAACATCAGTCCAGGTCTGGCCATCCGTGCTCGACTGCAGCGTATAGGTCACTCCGGATGGATCCTCACCAGCGGCACCTGGACGGGTGAAGATCGCATTGAGAACCATACCATCCATCTCGAGGTGGAAGCCTTCGTTCGGCTGGCCATTCGGGAAAGTCTTGGTCCCGGTGCCCGGATCGAAGCAGAGAGCAAATTCGAGAAGGTTATTATAAACATCTCCGTCTGAGTTCTCAGCGAGACCGGCGAGGTCAGCAACAGCTCCGGCATCAACATCTGCATTTGCCACTCCAGTCAGCGGATCGACTGCGGGGACGCCGGGAGTGGAGGCTCCGCTGGTGGTATTGTCATCCAGCCCGAAGGTGGTGGAATTATCGACAAGGAACTCGGTGTAGGTTCCGGACTTGGCAGGTGACGTAATTCCAAAGTCGTAACTTGCGATGCTGAGTTCGTTAGTCGGGTCGGCTAGGTTCGCGGTGTCTTCCAGTCCCTGGGTCGGGATAGCAGTAACTCCGCTCGGATCACTGTCGGCCTTATCGTCTCCGCCCTGGTCAGGAGTGACGAGGGTGGTTCCGGTAGGCGGGGTGACCGCGATGGTGAAGGCCGGCTGATCCGCTCCGGTTCCAGTATTATAATCTTCATCCGCGAGGAGGTTGCAGAAGTTATAGTTACCGGAGACATCGGTGGTGGTTGAGAGAGTGACCACGTCGCCACTCGGATAGGTGATGGTCGCGGTGAGCAGGACATTGGCGATTGGAGTATCTCCAGTGCTCTGAACATTGTTCCCATCCACATCGGTGAAGACATAGTTACCAAGCTTGGCGAGGTCCTTGTAGTAGCCGAAGTCCACGGTCTCAACATCCGGAGTTCCGGTGCTGAGGACGACGGCGTAGTCATCTTCCTTCGAGGTGTTATTGGTGGCGACAGACTGGTCTCCGAGGGAGTGCCAGTAGCCTGCAAGGACTCCATCACAATCACTGACGTGGACGATGTAAGCCATGTCACCACCCGTGCCGTCATCGACAGGCAAGTTGCTGAAGAGGTAGTTGTCCACATCGGTGGCGCTAGTTAGGACACTACCGATCTGCGGATCATCGAAATCACGCACACCATCGCTATCCTTGTCCCAGTAGAGGTCTACTTTGACTCCGGGAATACTTGGCTCATCGTCGTCGGTGGAAGCAGTCGGGCCGCTTGGTCCGGTGCTGATGCCATCGGCATTATGATCTTCCCAAACAAGGGTTCCGATACTGCCGATGCCGGGAGCATTGTAACCGAAGTCCTGATCGAGATCGATTTCGCCCGTTGCGAGAATGACCGTGGAAACACCATTCACTGGACCTTCTGGATCTGCGGTATTGGTGAGTCCTGGTGGCAGGGTGTCGCCCTCCGGATCGACGGTGACGGTGTAGTCTCCAGCGGGAAGGTCCGGGAAGAAGTAGCAACCATTAATATCGGTGGTAGTAACGATGGACAATCCGTCAGCATTAGTGAGCTGGACTTCCACTCCGGCGATTCCGGTGTCTGCGCCATCGAAGGAGCCGATGGTTCCGGCATCGAAGAAAATCTTGTCGCCAATCCCGCCGAGTGGTGGGTAGCTGAAGTCTTCTGTGATGACATTGGAGCTGAGGTTGGTGACGGTGGTCTTGCTGTCTCCGCCGGTCACGTCATCGCTTTCATAGGTAGAAAGCGGGCTGACACCTGGAGGCAAGGTCGTGGTATCAACCTGGACCATGTAGTCCACTCCGCCGGGAAGATTAGTGAAGAGATACTGACCCTCGCTGTCTGTTTCCTGACTGGAGAG
>CALBVA010000136.1 GCA_937969125.1 uncultured Verrucomicrobiales bacterium
TAGCTTTTACACTGACTTCGGCGATTAAGCCATTTGAAGAATCAATGCGGTGACGGTATGCATATAGCAGCCCAGCATTTTACTGTTCGCGATGATTCCATAGCAGTTTTCCAATACCCACGCAGTTTCTTACGCAGGCTGCTCAGGATCATCTTCATGGGCATCGACCGCTTGCTTTTGATCCAGTCCCTCATCGCCCGCACCGCAGCTCGGTATTTTTTCTGGTTAGAATTTATAAGCACGGGACTTTCACCCGATAAGAAACGCCACGCTTTGCACGGCGCACGTCGAAGCTCTGTCACCGTCCGCCGACAGCACGATCCGAACTCGAGGTTGATCTTTGAATTTATATGGCTCTCTCGACCCGGCGCGGGCAGGCAAGAAGACCCTGCTTCGGAACCCAAATTACGGTCGTACCAGGATAAGGCGGGTGAAGCATTTCTCTGAAGTAGGGGGCAATGAGACTTCGATCTGGTCAAGTCCGTCTTCACCGGGGACGCGTGAGATCTCGGAGACTCCCTCAGTAGTCCAGTCGATGAGATCAATGCTAATCTCGACCTGCACGGTGGCATTTCGCAGGTCACTCCGCTGGGTGTAGCGGAAGGTATTTTCCGATGGTGGAGTGAGGGCGGTGACCTCCTGGTCGGAGGTGCCGATGGCATATTCGAGAAAGGCGGAGAGACCATCACCATCTACATCGAGACGGCCATTGCCATCGAAGCCCTCACCATTTCCAGAGAAGGTTTTGCTATCGCGGATGTTCCCATCAAGGTCGAGGAGGTCGAGGGTTTCGCCATCGCCGGAGAGGTTCCCCTGATAAGGTCCGACGACAAATCGCTGCTCCCCACCGGTGGGGCTGATCTCGCGGGTGCGGAAGCGGGTGACATCCGGACTGAGGTAAAGGCTGCCCCCGGCGGGGATGACAGTTCCCGGAGGAAGAGTGAAATTGACCCCACCAGTGACGCGCCAGCCGGAGAGATCGGCAGCCAGTGGTTCCTGATTCAGCAGTTCAATGAACTCCTGTTCCTGATCATCGGATTCGGGATCAAAATCGAGCGCACCGAACATGATCGCCGGGGTTTCCTGGGCCGGCGGGAGGTCAGGATTATTGTCATAAAGCTCGATGATGCGGGCGGGCAGCCATTCAAAACGGAGGCGATTGACCGCCTCGAGCATAGTCTCGGCAGCGGGATCATTAATGTTCCAGACACGCGGGACGGGGCTACCATTCACCCAGGTCCCCCAGGTCTGGAAGTCGCGGAGAGCATCCGAGGGACTGATGGAGGGGGGATCGATCGCAGCGAGATACTCATCCAAGCGGTCGCTGAGGTAAGTGCCACGAAGGTATTGATCCGCGAGAGTGCGGACCCTCCGGTGAAACATGGCCTTGGTATTAGGATTGCCATTCAGGAGTTGATCGACGAGGACGATATTGTCACCGGTCTGCTGGAAGGCGGTGTTTCCCTGAGAGAAGAGATTAGTATCAAAGTATCCGGTCAACGCCCGGAAATCCCGGCCGAAGGTGAGATCGAGATCCCAGGGAAGGATGGACCACTCATTCGTACCGTCGGTATCGCGATAGAGGTAGTAGTTCTTGGTGAACATATCGGTCTGCATGATGGCGGTGAGACCGGCGAGGGTGTTGATCGTAGTGGGGAGATCGATGTTGTCGTAGATATAATCCCAGCGATCAGCACCGGTGAGATTGAGCCCGCGAATGAGGGCGTGGAGGTCGGAATTATCCTCTTCTTTGCGGTTCTTCTTAGTCACGCCATCTTCCTGCGATCCGATATCGGAGAGCATGAGGCCGTTGTCGAAGGGTTTGTAGAGGGCTCCTTCAGGATTCAATCCCGCCCGTTCGAGGTATCGCTCATCCGCATCCTCCACGAGGTCCGCGACGCTGAAGAAGTCTCCATTCTGCTGCACTCTGACCTGGAAGGCGAAGTGGGTGGGCACTCCGGCATCGCGGAGGAGTTGGTAGGCGAGCGGCTGGCGGGACTTTGATTTGTCAGCCCAGTTCGTGAGCAGATCAATATCCTTCGCGCGCTTTTCGCCCTCGCGCCAGCGGAAGCGGTGCTCCTTGTTAAAGTCGATATTAAAGCTCTTCTTCGCGAAGAAGAGGGTGGATTGGCCGTGGGGGGAGAAGGTGACATTGTCATAATACTCGCCGCCGTAAAAGATGGCGCCCTTCACGATCTGGAAGTTGATGAGACGATTATAGGAGGACTGGGGAATGAACCATTGGAAGACGGGTAGGAGCGACTCGACCCGGGTGTCAGTGACGGCGGTGCCATAGTATTCCGCCGAGTCCTCCGGCGAGCGAAAAGGAGGCTCCCGAGTGAGGCGGCCATCAGTGTCCTGTGCGACGAATTTCCAGCGCACCCGTTCCCCCGCCTGGCCCACGGTGATGGATGCGCGGTAGGTATCATTCCCATCGGAAGTCATGGCGAGGGCCTGCTCAGAGCCTTCGCCGATACGGTAGAAAAGGGTGACGTCTTCGGCATCCCGGACCTCGGCGGTGATTTCCAATGAGGACCCAACCAATGGTTGCGGAGAGCCTTCCATGACCTCACCAAAGACCGGTCCGGGAAGACGACCTGTAGAGTTGGCCTCGCCAGGGGTTGGGGTGTCAAAGAAGCCTTCTCCGAACTCCCCCACCCCGTAGGTTTGGTCAGTGATCTGCCGGGGAAAGGTGGGGGCGAATTCCGAGGCGATGGTGGTGCCGTCCGAGGCGACGAGGGCGAGGTATTCGCCTGAGGCGGAGAGCTTGAAATTCGTATGCAGGGTGACTGTAGGATCGAGGCGATCTTTGCCCGAAGCGAAGACTACAATCACCCCTTCAGGCGGGAGGCTCAGCGAAGGAAAGGTCCACTTGGTGAGTTCCGCCGGGTCATCGGTGAGGTGATAGCCGGTGAGATCGAGGGCCTCATTGGTGGGATTGGTGATCTCAATCCAGTCGGTGAAATCGCCGTCCTCATCAGCGAGGATGGTGGCATTGGACGCCAAAAACTCGGAGATCACTGGCGCGCCGGTGACTGCCGAAATCAAAATAAGAAAGAGGGAAAGAAACCTCGCCATGAACACAAACTTAACCCGCTCTTGCTCCGCGTCGAGTGAGAGATTTATCAGACCACGAACGAACTCACTCACCCTGATCAAGCAACTCCAGCCTGTGACCGATCAATTCAAACAACAGAATCAGACAGACAAAAAGACCCGTCCCGGATTCATCGCACAGAACGTCGAGAAGGTCATCCCCGGACTTGTCAAAGATAACGGCAGACTGAACAAACACTGAACTATGCCGCACTCAGCACGGTGGCAATTGCCGCCGTCAAAGAGCAGCAATCACGCATCATCAATCTCGAAAAAGAAAACGCTCAATTGAAGGAGCGACTTGACCGAATGGAAAAACTTATCGAAAAGATCTCTACTCCTGAAAACTCAAACCAGGAACAGCATAAGTAAATCATGCTACCATGAAAACTCGATTGAAATCCCACCTCAAAGCACTCCTCCTCGCAGGCCTCGCCCTGTCACCCGTCATCCTCACCAGCTGCGGCTCCACAAAGCCCGCGCCCCGCAGGAACTATTCGAACCCGGCACCACGCATCGCCTATAAGCCGCGCGTTACCATTCGAAATAACTCCTCCCGCAATATTTACCTCGGCCTGCGCGGACCGGAGACCCGCTACATCTCCCTCCCCGCCCGCTCCAGCCGCGGCGTTAATCTCCGCTCCGGTGCCTACAAATGGGTCGCCACCGCGAAGAACACCCGCACCAGCTCCGGCTATAAATACTTCGGACGGAACCGGGCCTACACCTGGAATTTCCGGATGAATTAGCCACCGCTCAGGGCACCTTCCATGAGAGGCTTAATTAAGAAATAGCGAGCCGAAGGGATGAAGGGTAGCATTTCCTTTACGAAGGATCTTAGGGGAAGCCTCCTCTAAAATCCAGCTTGTCGTTCTGAGGGTTTTGGGAAGACATCCCGCTCCCATAGAGGCAGTCAGCACGAAGCACAATTGCTATTTATCTAGCAATTGAAGTGTGAGCACCCTGACTCCTCGCTTGATGAAACCCTCAACAAACACAACCACGACACCACAACTTAACCTAGCTCTCCCAATTTTCTTCCTAAACCAAGCCGCCGTGATATTATTCACGGCGGCTTTTTTATTG
>CALBVA010000137.1 GCA_937969125.1 uncultured Verrucomicrobiales bacterium
CCACCAAGGTGGTGGCGCGATAGTGGTGTCTGTTCGTCGCACAGGCCGGGCCCCAATCTCACCCGGGTATTCAAAATTTTCGATGAGATGAGCCACCTTGTCTCTTGTGAAGAGCAGGGAAACCGACCCCTTAGCATTGTCAGCGCCCTGAATGGGAGCTTGGTCATAAATCCCTTCACTCAGGCTCAATCCATCTGTTCTGGTCCAGAGTTGGCTGTGGACATCACCATCGATATGAAAAAAATTGGCATTGATCGCGAGCTTCAGACGGTTGAATTGGCCCCATTCCTCGGTGGTTGTCATTGCCTGCGGACTGCGATCATCCGGTATCTTAATCCCCTTACCTTTAAACAAGCCCAGGCTCTCCGGCCGCAGCTCCGGATGGTTGCGATTACTGCTAACGACGACTTCCGCACATTTGTCTAGATTGACTCGAGCAAGGTATCCGCGCAGGCAAAAATCCATCCCCTTGCGGACATTGCGGATCTCCCCCGAGCTTCTGCTAACGGTATCCTCAACTTTCCTTCCATTCCATCTCCCGAAGACATGCTCCACCGCAGCCTCTTCTTCCAACTCCTCGACCAATCTTTCCGAATGTTCGCGAGGAAATCTTAAGACTTTGACGGTGACAGCGGGCATATTGATTCTGAATTAGAAGTTGTCTTTCGCTTCGAGAGCTTTCTGAGTGTCATCATCCAGGAGACCACTTTCTTCGAGTTTGAGATCACGTTGGAAATGTCTGAGCGCGTCTTCCAATTTCTCATCATCAGGTTCGTCGGTCTGAAGATAGCCCAGGTTGAAAAGCCGATCACTGGCACCACTTTTTTCATCGAGCGGGTCAATGTGACCGAGACTCAGTTGATAGCTTTCTTCTTCCGTGATTTTGAGTGTTCCCTTTCGGGCCTTAGGTGGAATCCAATGTTCAATGACCCCTTCGCCATCGGTTTTCCCCGAAAACCTCTGCCCTTCGATATCGAGGAGGTAGTCCAGGCTGGCCCGCGGCTCCTGTGCCCCATCGAGAAGGCGCAGCCGAAAAAGCTGGGGCACACCTTTTCTGCGAAAACGATGCCGCTGGTTCGAGGCCTTCTGAACCACCTTTTCCCTTAGATCAGGAATGATAACACGATCTCCCGGCAGCAGGGCATCCCAGTCTTGGCGCTTGCGCTTCAGTTCGGCATTGGCTGGATCATCCCAAATCGTTCGAGTGAAAAAGCCGTGCTGAGCGGCAATACTTGCCATGCAATCACCCTGCTCCACCAGATACACTTTCGACATAATTCCCGCTGCCGAAGACCATAAGACAAATCCACCAAAGATAAAGAACTACTGAAAAGAAACGAGTTAACCGTGTTACTTCACAAAAAACGCCCTGGGCGCAAGCCTCGCGATTCAAAAAGATCCAGAGCTTTTCTATATCCGCCAAGAAGGCGAAACGTCACTGAAAGCTAGCACATTGTTAGCACGGGCGAGGTCAAAACCCTCAATCCCTTATGGATCTAAGTGGTACGGGATGACGGACTCGAACCGCCGACATACTCGGTGTAAACGAGTCGCTCTACCAACTGAGCTAATCCCGCGTCGGCCACTGTCGTGTGGGGGGAACTTAGCGGAGGGGGCGGTCATTGATCAAGCGATTTGCGCACTTGTTTGTGGTGCGGTTCGGTGATTCCGTGCGCAGCGATGCACCTGCGCTTCAATGACGAGGAACTCTCCACTCTGGTGGAGATGGTGAGCCTTGCTTCTGAGTTGGCCAATCTGAACCCTAATGATGAGGGCAACGCGGGGTTTTCGCGATTCGAGGCCATCGAGAGTAAGGTGCTGGAATCGGCGAAACTCGCCGGGATGAGCGACATCATCGAATACGACCACACGCGGAATAAAAACCGGGTGACGGAGAAATTTCAGCAGGAGGCCTTCTTCCAAAAGTGCATTGATGAATTCCGCAACAACGTCTTTTGGGAAGAGTTGATGATCCGACTAACGGAGCGGGACCTCGTCCGCGAGCTGGGTGAGCACGCCTATCTCTCGCTAAGCGATGAAGAGCGCCGGAAAAAATCCGAGCCGCTGGAGAAGCGGTATTGGTCGAAATTCCTGAAGCAGGGCGTGAATCCGCTTTTCTGGATTGAACCGAACGAGGACGCCTAGCCACTGTGCCCTCATGATTTCACGACGTAAGGCCTTCTACCCCATTTCAGATTCGCTGCGAAATTACCTCGCGCACTACGGACGGCTCTCGGAGGTGCCGCTGGTGTATGACGAACTCCTCCGCTTCACCGGCTCCATTCCCTATGAGAATCCGGCCGGCGAGGAAACCCTCTGGCTGGAGGTGATGTATCCGCCGGAGGTGATGGAGGAACTCCGCCCGAAGCTCACCAAGATCTACGCCATGCTAAAGATCGGTGGCGACCTCAGCCTGGCCGAGCACCTCACGGTGGAGCGAATTGACTTCGGGGAGTTTGGCAATTCCCGCCCGTTCCGGATTCGCATCACCAATCTCTTTAACGGGAACTCGGATTACTACTACGTGAAGCATGCCGATGCCTCCCGCCTCTTCGGTCTGGAGCTGGAGCACATCCTCTCGCCGAATCGCATTAACTACCTCGTCAATGGAAACACCCTGATCGAGGAACACATCGCGGGAGTGCCGGGCGATGTGTTCATCCGCGATCACCTGAAGGATCCCACTCTTAATCACGTCCGCGTGGCGAAGGAGTTCGTGAAATTTGGCGAGCGCTGTTTCCTCCGCCTCCTCGGCGACATGCGCACGGTAAACTACGTTGTGGACATCACGCCGGACTTCGAGGAGGTGCAGTATCGCGTGCGGCCCATCGACTTCGACCAGCAATCCTACGAGGGCAATATCGCCATTTACCGCGCCCACATGTTTCCGGACAATCGCCCCGTCGAGGAGCTGGTGCGGGCGCATTTGAATGATCAGACCATCCTGCAGTATCGCGCCGAGGAACACCTCCAGATGTCACGCCGGGCAAAGGTGGAACGCAACCGCTTGAAGGCGGTCTTGACCGTGATGAATCGCACCGAGATCGCGCCGCACGACCATGTGGTGAGACTGCGGGAATCACTGGTGGAGCGCTACGGTTCCCATGTCTTCGATGACTGCGAATCCATGGGCGCGCTCACCGCGATGCACCTGCAGAGCGTGCTGAACCTTACTCCACCGAAAAGGTGACGAAGGTTTCCTTCTCGCCGAGTTTCTCGGAGTTGGCCCACCAGATCAGCTTGAAGCGTTTGTAAAGCGGTCCATCTGCCACCACTTCGATGTGGCCCGATTTTTCGGACGGTTGCTTCACTTGCAGTTTACGCTTTATGAAGGCTCCGGACTTTACCTCGATCTCGCTGGCTCCTTCCTTGAGGAATTTCTCCCCGGTGATGTCATCATCGGTGTTGATGAATTTCACCTTCACCTTCTTGCCGTCCTTCAGTCGTTTTCCGCTGATGTAGTCGCCGCCCACCTTCTTTTTGAGTGCGCGTTTTTCGATGTCTTTCTCAATGCGATACATCCGTGGCATCCTAATTTCCAAACCCACGCGGATGGGGTTCTCAGTCTTCTTTTCGATGAGCTTTGGCTTCACCACCATGCTGCCGTTTGACTTGGCGTGGAGAAATTCGATCTTGGTGTCCCCGGTCACGGTTGCGATGACGGCAACGGGCTTCTTGGGATTCACTCCTTTTTCCGTGGTGCTGGTCAATCCCTCCTCTTTCAAAAAATTGCGGTTAGTCCACTTCCCATTGATCTGCTCCTGAACGACGTAGCGGATGTCGAATGATTTATGCGTCTTCCGGTCTCCGCTCTTTTTAATATGGAGGATGTTTTCGCCGTCCGAGCCAATCCCGAAGTCGTAGGACTTTTCCTCCCAGCCAACGAAGTAGCCTAGCCATTGCTTTTGATCCTCGGAGGTGATTTGTGGCAGCTCGGCGAGGGCAGAGCCGATCAGGGTGGAGAACGCTAAAAGGGTGTGCTTCATGGGAAAACTATGCACCGCTCGGCCGATCCGTAAAGGGTCCTTGCCGGGAATATCTCCCGCCCCACACACTCCCAGTCATATGAGATTTCTCCTCGTCTTCCTCCTCTTCATCTCCGGCTGCAATGGCGGTGAGAAACAACCGATCGAAATCGGCACGGTGAAGTGGTCCCGTGACCTCAGCAAGTCCCTCACCGCCGCCAAGACCTCCGGTAAACCAGTCTTCCTGCTTTTCCAGGAAGTCCCCGGCTGACGAGGCTGCCGCGACTTTGGGTCCAAGGTCCTCTCCCACGCTCCACTCGTCAAACTCATCGAAGCTCACTTCGAACCGGTCGCCATCTATAATAACGTCGGCGGCGCGGACGCGAAAATCCTGAAGGAGTTCAAAGAGCCCTCGTGGAACTATCAGGTCGTCCGCTTCATCGATCACGAGAAGGAGGACCTCATTCCACGCAGGGATGGCATTAACACCATCAGTGGGATCGCGGCGCGAATGATCGCCGCTCTGGAAAAGAAAAAGCGCGAAGTCCCGGAGGAGCTTCGCGCTTTGGTAAAATGAAATCCGCTTATTTCGCAGTGGCGTAGTTTTCCGCGACGACATCCCAGTTCACAACATTCCAGAAAGCGGAAATGTAGTCAGGACGGCGGTTCTGATAGTTCAGATAATAAGCGTGCTCCCAGACATCGAGACCAAGGATAGGCTTACAGTCGCAGGTGTCGGCAGGGGCGCCCATGAGGGGATTGTCCTGATTCGGAGTCGAGCACACGCCGACCGATCCATCAGGCTTCACGCCGAGCCAGGCCCAGCCGGAACCGAAGCGAGTGGCACCCGCTTTCGCGAACTCCTCCTTAAATGCATCAAACGAACCAAAGGCGGCATCGATCTTCTCAGCCAGCTCACCAGAGGGCGCGCTCGCACCGCCGGGGGCAATCACTTTCCAGAAGAGGGAGTGATTGTAATGACCACCGCCGTTATTGCGGAGGGCCGGGGTATCCGCGATCTTCGCCTGGAGGTCTTCTAGCGAGAGGTCGGCCAGCTCAGGCTTACCTTCGAGGGCGGCATTGAGATTCGTCACGTAGGCATTGTGGTGCTTACCGTGGTGGATCTCCATGGTGGCTTTATCGATGTGTGGCTCGAGGGCGTCAGTGGCGTAGCCGAGTTCAGGAAGTGAATGTGACATGGTTCTGAATTAGTTAAGTTTGGTGAATGGGTTTGATTTTAAGGAACCCCGCTCGCAATCTTGCGTGCGTTGCTTGTTAGGAGGAAAGCACCTTCACCGGCAACCGCAAGAGACAAAGCCACCCACCATGCCTGAAACCATGAACGAGATTCTTAATCACCCCGGCACCCTGCCTGCGCTCATTGCCTTCCTCTTCGGGGTCGTCCTCGCTACCCTCATGATGCGCACCCGCCTCGGTGCTCTCGCGGTGGTCATGGCAGAGAAGGATAAAGCCACTGCACGCACCCTCGCGACCTATGAAGCCGCGGAGGCATCCCTGCGTGAGGAGCTCTCGGAACTCCATCGGAATGAATCCGCCATCCTCAAGCGACAGGGTGAGCTGGAGTCCACCCTCCACGGTCAACTTCAGAAGAACAAGGAAGTGGCCCAGCTAGAAAAACGCTTTGCCGATACCTTCCGCGCCTTGTCCGCCGACGCCCTAGAAGCCTCCCAGCAGCAATTCCTCCACCTCGCAAAATCCACCTTCCAGACCGAGCAAAAGCAGGCCGAGGGCGAGATGAAAAAGCGCGAGCAAGCCGTGGAGCACCTTGTAAAACCGGTCGCGGAGTCATTGGAAAAAATGCAGGCCCGCATCGGCGAGATCGAGAAAGCCCGCGAAGGTGCCTACGCCTCCATCAAGGAGCAAGTCACCCTCCTCACCGATTCACAGCAGAGTCTGCACAAGGAAACCCACTCCCTCGTCAAGGCCCTCCGTCAACCGACCGGGCGCGGCCAGTGGGGCGAGATTCAGCTCCAGCGCGTTGTCGAGATGGCCGGGATGCAGGAGCACTGCGACTTCACCACTCAGACCACCACGACCACGGATGAGGGAAAGAACCTCCGCCCGGATCTCATTGTCAATCTCCCCGGCGGCCAGCAAATCGTCGTCGATTCCAAGGCACCGATGTCCGCGTATCTCGATGCGCTGGAAGCCGAAAACGACACCGACCGCGAGGCCTTCCTCGTCCAGCACGCTCGCCAGGTCGCCACGCACATCCGCCAGCTGTCCTCGAAAAATTACCAAGCGCAATTCCAGCCCGCGCCGGAGTTCGTGGTCCTCTTCCTACCTTCCGAGTCCTTCTTCTCTGCTGCCCTCACCCAGGACTCCACCCTCCTGGAGCAAGGAGTGGATCGCAATGTCATCCTCGCCACGCCCACCACGCTCATCGCACTGCTGCGGTCGGTCGCGTATGGATGGCGTCAGGAATCGCTCGCCGAGAATGCCCGCCATATCTCGGAGGCTGGCCGGGAGCTTCATCAGCGGCTCACCAAATTCTCCACCCACCTCGCAAAGGTGGGTCGTTCACTGGAGACCTCGGTAAAGTCCTACAATGCCGCCGTCTCATCGCTGGAGTCACGCGTCCTCCCGAGTGCCCGGAAATTCGAAGACCTGGAAGCAGCCGCGCCCAATGCCAGCCTCGAATCTCTGGACGATATCTCCTCCATCCCCCGCCAGCCGCACAAGGAAGACTTCGCGGGATACCTGCCGGAGAAAGAAGACGAGGAAGTCATTGAAGACACCGCCCAGAAAGCCGGTTCCGCTGCGAACGTCTTCCGGACTGCCTTGGAGGAAAAATTATAAGACAGGGCAGAAAAAAAGGAGAGATTTCCGCTTCCTTGACGGATCAGGAAGAAATGATGAGAGTCGCGACAATCCGATGCGTATTACCATGCTGATGAATCTTCGCTCTCTCTTTCTGCTCGTCCTGACAACAGGGCCCCTCCTTGCCGGACCGGTCACCGGTTGGCTGAACTGGCGCGGGCCACACCAGACTGGGGTCTCCGATGAAAAGAACCTCCCGGAAAAGTGGGAACCCGGCGCTGAGAATCAGCTCTGGAAATATGACCTAAACGGAGCAGGCGCCCCCGTGATCGCGAATGGAAATCTCTACGCCTTCGGATACGGGCAATTCGGTGACGACCCGGCGGAGGATGTCATGGAGACGCTGCTCTGCCTGGATGCCGTGACTGGCGAGAAGAAATGGCAGAAGCAATACAGCGACTACATCTCAGACGTGGTTTACAACCGCTACGGCATCGGCTCGCCAGTCATTGATGCGGAGACGGGCAATGTTTACCTTCAGATGTCGAACGGACGATGCGTCGCTCTCACCGCCGAGGGCGAGGAACTTTGGGAGGTCTCATTGATGGAGGAGCTTTCTCGCCTGACCTTCCCGAACGGGCGGACCGGATCCGCCGCGATTGAGGGACCGCTTGTCATCTTCCACTGTGTCACGGCAAACTGGGGAAAGACCGGTCCGGCACGGGATCGCTTCTACGCCTTCGATAAACTCACCGGCGAGCTGGTGTGGTATTCCACCCCCGGAGTGCGCCCGGTCGATAGCTCCTTCTGCATGCCGACCTTCGGCGATCTGGACGGGCAGCGCGTCTTCTACGCCGGCACCGGATGTGGTAATGTAGTCTGCGTGAATGCGCGCACCGGTGAGCCCGTGTGGCGATTCCAGCTCTCACAGGGCGGGGTAAATTCACAAGTCCTCCTCTACGGCAAGAACCAGCTCATCGCGATTCACGGGAAAGAAAACATCGATGCGACCTCGAAGGGACGATTGGTCTGCCTAAACATCCCGACGAAATATCCCAAGGAACAATTGGTCCTGACGAAGGACGCCGAGGCTTGGAGAAACGATGAGCATATCAATTTCACCAGCTCCCCGATTCTCGTGGGCGATGAGGTCTACACCACGAATTTCACCGGCGAACTCATCGCGGTGAATGCCAAGGATGGCAAAACACTCTGGAAGGAAAAGCTCTCTCCGGATCAGATCCACGCTTCGCCGACTTACGGAGACGGCAAGATTTACGCGCCCTGGTTTGAGGGTTCATTCGCCATCGTCAAGCCGGGCGAGAAGCCGGAGGTCCTCTCACACGCCGAGGTGAAGTCCGCCGACGGCAGCGGTGTGAAGTGCCTCGCGCCACCCGCGATCTGGGGCGGAAAAGTTTACCTCTCAACCCGCGATGGACTCTATTGCTTCGGCAACAAGGACGGTAAATTCCCCGGCAAGCTCACCACTCCAAAAGAAGCCATCGGCGAAGTGACCCAGTTGCAGATTGTCCCTGCGGAGTTCGCCATCGCTCCCGGCCAGAAACAGGAGTTTAAAGTCTATGGTCTCAATGCCGCCGGTCAGCGTCGCGGGATCATCACCGAAGGGCTGACTTGGGAAAAATTCATCCCGCCAACGGCGAAAGTGAAGGCAAAGGTCGATGCCACGCTCGATGAGAAAACCGGAAAGCTGACCGCCACAAAGGAGGCCAAAATCTCGGCCGGTGCGCTCAAGGTAACCTACAAGAACATGTCCGCCACCACCCGGGGACGGATTGAAGGAGCCGCCGGATATGTGGAAGATTTCGAGGGAACCGAACTGAAGATGGATGACCCGAAATACGGCAAGGTCAGCTTCCCTCCCCTCGCCTGGCTCGGCGCCCGCGTGAAGTGGTGGGTCACCGAAAAAGACGGCAACAAGTGCATCGTCAACCGCCTCGAAAACGTGCTCTTCCAGCGGACCATGAACTTCTTCGGCGGCGAAGACATGAAGAATTACACCCTCTCCGCCGATGTCATGACCGATGGTAATCGTCGCATCAAATCGACGGTCGGCCTCGTCAACCAGCGCTACCTCATCACCCTCGTCGGGAATCAGGGGACCCTGGAGGTCTCCAGTAACCACGAACGGGTGAAGCAATCTGTCCCATTCACGATCAAGGTGAACCAATGGTATCACCTCAAGACTCACGTAAAAACAAACCCTGACGGCTCCGGTGAAGTCCGCGGCAAGGTCTGGGTAAAGGGTGAGAACGAGCCAGCCGACTGGACCATCAAGGTTCCCGTCAAGCGGGTACACCCCCAGGGCGCTCCAGGAATCTTCGCCTTCTCTCCGCAGGCCCAGAAGCCGGTCTTCATTGACAACCTCAAGATCACTGCGGGCGAATAACTCCCGCCAATCCAAAATCACCCAGCCAGACTCATGAAAAACACCGCCCTCCTTCTCACCGGATTTGCCGGACTGACCCTCGCCGCCTCCGCCAAAAATTGGCCAATGTGGGGCAAAGACGGAACCCGCAACATGGTCGGCGAGGCCAAAAACCTCCCCATCGATATCAATCCGGGCGAACTCGATGACGACACCGAGGCCGCCATTCTCACCGAGGCAAAAAACATCAAGTGGGCCGCCAAGCTAGGCTCACAAGCCTACGGCAACACCGTGGTGGCAGGCGGAAAAGTCTTCGTGGGAACGAACAATGAATCACCGCGTGACCCAAAGCAAAAGGGCGACCGCGGGGTGCTCATGGCTTTCAACGAGAAGGACGGAAGCTTTGCCTGGCAGCTCGTCATTCCGAAGCTTGGTGCCGGTAAAGTGAGCGATTGGGAATACGTTGGCCTGTGCTCCAGCCCCGTAGTGGAAGGCGACCGCATGTGGCTCGTGACCAATCGCGGCGAGGTCATCTGTCTCGATGTCAATGGCATGGCGAATGGCAATGACGGCCCCTTTAAAGACGAAGCAAAGTATTCCTCCGCCGCCAAGGATGGCTCTCCCATCGAGATCACTCCACAATCCGCCGACATCATTTGGGTTTATGACATGCGCGAGGAACTCGGCATCTTCCCGCACAATGTTTCATCCTGCTCGCCGGTCATTGTGGGCGATCATCTCTTCACCGCGACCTCAAACGGGGTCGATTGGTCCCATACCAACATCCCTGCTCCAAACTCCCCTTCTCTCGTCGCACTGGACAAGAACACCGGTAAGTTGATCGGCGAAGAAGCTTCCGGAGTCTCCACCCGGGTCCTGCACGCCAGCTGGTCTTCGCCAGCTTACGGAAAGATCGGCGGAAAGAACGCCATCGTCTGGGGCGGCGGTGATGGCTTCACCTATGCCTTCGACCCCGTCCCGAAGAAGGATGAGGAAGGCTTCGGCA
>CALBVA010000138.1 GCA_937969125.1 uncultured Verrucomicrobiales bacterium
GTCAGTCTGCGTATTAAGGATCTCGATTTAGATCGAGGGACTGTGACGGTGCGACAGGGAAAGGGTGACAAGGATCGAGTCACGGTCATTCCTCAGTCCTTAAAAAAGGCCTTGGCAAGACAGGTTGAGAGGGCGCGTAAAGGGTGTAACTGAAAGTTGTGGTCACTCTAAAAAAACAAACTTTGGACTTATACTTTTGAACACACGCCTATCATCGGGTGTCGATGAGTGAGCCATTGACACCCGAAGACAAGCCATTGATACCGAATTCTGACCTAGGGAAGGGGTATCTTCAAATTAAATTATGGAAATCGATGGCCCGAAATCAATAATAGGGTAATTGGCGCTCGGATCAGTGCCCCGTGGCTGCGGATTTCATCCGCCCAGCCATGATTGGCGCGGCAATTAGGAACGCGCCGTCACTGATCACCCGGGTGACGCTCGGATTGAGCGACGAAAAAGGCCAACCGTGATGGTTGGCCTTGGTGGGTTTTGAGTGGAGGAAAGTGGGGCTACTCCGGCGGGGTTACTTCTTCGGGGCTGTCTTCGGCTTCAGGGGTATCTTCGGCTTCGGGGGCGTCTTTGTTGATGCGCTCGAGGAGGAGGCCGGTGAGGTCGGTAGCGTCCTTGGTGTAGGAAAGGATGGGGACGCCGGCTCCGCTGGCGCCGGAGCGGTCAAAGATGAAGTCGAAGCCCTGTTCTTCTCCGACGGCCTGGACCTGCTCCATGATTTCCTGACGGAGGGCGGCAAACTCGATGGAGGCTTTCTCGCGGAGGGCAGATTGCTTCCGCTCCAGCCAGGCTTTCCGGTCGCGCTGGCGGGCTTGAGCTTCCTGCTGCTTCATGCTGGAGTCGCGGAGGTGGACGGCCTTTTTTTCGCGGTTCAGCGAGGGGTCCTCGCCCTTTTTCTGAAGGTTGCGGGCCTCTTCAATGATCACCTTGATCTCATCGACGCGGATCTTGTCCTTTGCGATAATGGATTTTTCATAGGTTTTGAAGGTCTTTTGGATTTCGGCAGACTTATAGTATTGGCCAACAAGTTTCTGCATGTTGACGGTACCGATTTTATCGACCTTCTTTTCCTGGGCCGAGGCGGCTCCGACAAGTGAGCTGACTAGGAAGAGATTTAAGGCAAGGGTGAGGATTTTCGCGAGGCTGGTGAGTGGTGTTCTCGGTTTCATGGGTGTTCGAGGGATTAATTGAGAGTCGTGGAATGATTGTCTGGCTTATTTCTTTTCCTTTTCAGGAGTAGCCGGTTCCGTTTTTGGAACGTCCTTATTCAATTCAGCGAGGACCTTATCGGTGATATCGACCTTATTTCGGACGTAGAGGAGGAAGGGAACTTGGGAGGAGGTGAGGCCGGAGTCATCAAAGACGTAATCAAAGTTGTTCTTGGCGGCGTGAGCGTTCACGGCGGTCATGACCTTGACCCGGATTTCGTCCATGAGGGCGATCATTTTCTGATTCAAGGCGCGGTTCCGGCGTTGCAGGAATTCCTCTCGCTCTTTCTGGAGGGCGGCAAAGCGGCCCTGTCGATCGCGTGCAGTGACGGCGATTTCCTTACGTTTTTTATCGGAGAGGGAAGAGTCATTGAACTCGGCTTGAAGATTTTTTAGTTCCTCAGCCATGGCCTGGATACCGGCGATGCGTTCGGCATCGTCTTTTTTGATGTCAGCGCGCTGCACCTGGTCTTCTTGCTCGGCGGCCTTGGTCTGATGAAACTCATTGAGAAGAGTGTTCATTTTGACGGTGGCGATCTTCAGCTGGCCGTAGGCTGCGGAGAGGGAGAGACCGAAAACGGCGAAGAGGACGGCGATTGATTTCTCCGGACATTGGGTAGATCTGGGGAAGAGGGATTTCATTAAAAGGGTGCGGATTAGGAGGTGATGATGTGGGCGGAAGGTGTCATTCCCCGGAGAGTTCCTCCAGCTTCTTTTTCATCTCGCGAACCTGCTCGAGAAGTTTCGGGACGCGAGCGAGAGCTGCCATTTTTTTCTGTTCGCGGGCGATGGGACGGGCGGGCTTCCCCATATAGACTCCGGCTTCAGGGAGATTTTTCAAGACCCCTCCTTGTGCGGTTACGACGACCTGGTCTCCAAGTTTGAGATGACCGCCGACTCCGGTCTGAGCGGCAATAGTGACGAGATTACCGAGGGTGGTGCTCCCGGCGATCCCACATTGGCCGACGAGGAGGCAGTGCTTTCCGGTGTGAACATTGTGGGCGACCTGGACGAGATTATCGATCTTAGTCCCCTCCCCGATCACGGTGCTGCCGAAGCGGGCGCGATCGATGCAGGAGTTAGCTCCGATTTCGACGTCATCGTGAATTTCCACGATCCCAACCTGAGGAACTTTTTGGTGGCGGCCATCGACAAACTCGAAGCCGTATCCATCCGAGCCGATGACGGCGCCAGGTTGGATAATGACGCGGTTTCCGAGGCGGCAGGCCTCCCTGATGGTGACATTGGGATGAAGGAGGCAATCCTCCCCTATGGTGACATTCTGCCCGATAACGCAGCCCGCACTGATGGTGGTGCCATTACCAATGTGTGCTCCGCTTTCGATCACCACACCGGGGGCGATGGAGACAGCGGTGGGGTCCAGCTCCACATCCTCCGCGAGGTGGGCTCCGGCGGAGACTCCCGGAACGAAGGGCTGGCTGGCGCGCTGGAAATAATCAATGAGAGCCGAGAAGGAAGCGGAGGGATTGTCCACCGTAATGAGGTGGCAGGTCTCCGGTGCGGAAAACTCGCCCGGCGGAACGAGGACCACAGAGGCCTTTGTGGTGGCGAGTTGTGGCTGATAACGAGGATTTCCGAGGAAACTGACCTCACCGGTTTCGGCTTGATCGAGCGATGAAATCCCGGTGAAGGAGTCCGGCCGGCTTTCACCTTCAGGAACACCGATAAGGGCGTGGAGTTCTGACCAGCCTAGCGACACCTGAAGGGTGGGATTGAGGGATATGAGAAGGGGTGGCGAAGCTTATTCGGCGTCCTGCTCTTCGCCTGCATTAATTTCCTTCAGCAGCAAATCAGTGAGGTCGGTAGTCTCACGGGCATGCAGGACGAAGGGAATGCCCTGATTGCTATTGCCGGAGGAATCAAAGATATAGTCGTAGTTCCCGTCCTTGGCACGGTCGCTAACGACACGCTGGATCTTTACGAGAATGGAGCGCATTTGCTTCTTTATCTTCTCGCTGAGTGAGCGGTTCCGGCGCTCGAGATACTCGGTGCGCTCGCGCTCCTTGTGCACGCCGTCCTGGGAAAGTTCGGTGCTCTCCTCCAGAAGAGCACGGCGTTTCTTCTCACCGAGGTCGGGGCTTTTCAGCTGCTCACGGATCTTCTGAATCTTGCTATCGATGGAGCGGATGTTCTCGAGGCGGATGTTATTTTCCTTCTGAATGCGGGCGCGCTCGATGTTAATGTCACGCTGCACTTTTTCGGTGAGGTAGTATTCATTGAAAAGCCGCTCCATGCTCACGGTGGCGATTTTCAGGCTCTGCCCCTGGGAGACGGCGGAAAACATGAGGAGTCCGGCGATGACAGCGAAGATTTGGCGTTTCATGAGAGGAATATGCGATGGAGTTATGAGGAGAAGTATGATGCGCCACGGGACCACGTCAACCTTGCTGATTATGAATCAGCGGACCTCATTGAATAGACAGGCCGGAAACAAAAAAAACACAGAGACTGCGAAATCTCATGGTCTCGCGCCCTGTGCTTCCTGACACTCCGTTTCATGATCACGTGCATCGCAGAGGTCAGCTCTTTACGCTCGGCTCTTCGTAAACTCCCCCGCCCCTTGGCGCTGGTTCCGACGATGGGCGCCCTCCACGAAGGGCACCTCCAGCTAATGCGGACAGCCCGCGAGAAGGTGGGGCCGGAAGGGACGGTAGCTGCGTCCATCTTTGTCAATCCCATCCAGTTCGACCGTGCGGAAGATCTGGAGTCCTACCCACAACCGCTCGCGGAGGACCTGGAGCTTTGTGAGAAGGAAGGGGTCAATCTCGCCTTTACTCCCGAAGTCGGGGATCTCTATGCCCCTGATCGCTCGGTCCTGGTCACCGAGTCACTCCTCGCCCGAAATCTCTGCGGTGCGACCCGGCCCGGGCACTTCGATGGTGTTCTCACCGTAGTCTTGAAGCTCTTTAACATCTTCCAGCCGGACGTGGCGGTCTTTGGAAAAAAAGATTTCCAGCAGCTCGCCCTGATCCGGCGTATGGTCCGCGATCTCGATGTTCCGGTGGAGATTCACGGCCATCCCACGGTGCGGGAGACTGATGGGCTAGCGATGTCTTCGCGCAACCGGAAGCTCACCTCTGATCATCGGGCCGACGCTCCCAGAATTCGCCGAGCTCTCATTGCGGCGCGCGATCTCGCGGCCACCGGCGAGCAAAGCCCAACTGTCTACCTTGATGCCGCCAGACATCATCTGTGCAAGGAGGCCCCGTCCGGTTTTCACATCGATTATCTGGAGCTCGTAGATCACATGACCCTCCAACCTCTTTCCAAAGTGACCTCCCCTGCCACCCTCGCCACCGCCTGCTTTTATGGAGAGATCCGGCTCATTGATCATGTCACGATCCGTCCCTGAGAATTTGGTTGATGATAATTCCACGAGCGATCACACATTCGGAAAAACGACACGATGAGCGCAGAATCCCCTGATCCCA
>CALBVA010000139.1 GCA_937969125.1 uncultured Verrucomicrobiales bacterium
CGCCGAGGGAATCTTGGTGCCATTGGTTTCGATTTCGATGAAGGGAATCTCTGGAACGCGGTCCAGAAGCTCCAGGAGGCCGTCCTGCTGGAGGAGTGGTTCCCCCCCGGTGAGGACGAGGCGGTCGCAGCGGTAGCGCGAAATCAGCGGCGCGATCTCGATGGCTGAGAGCTCGAGGATCTGTTCGTCCTTTGAGAATTTCACCCCGTCCTGATGTTCCCAAGGGGTCTTTTCCCAGTTCCAGGTGTAGGGCGTATCGCACCACACGCAGTGGAGGTTGCAGAGCGAGAGCCGTAGGAAAACGGCGGGTGCTCCGAGGGACGGGCCCTCGCCTTGCAGGGTGTGGAAGATCTCGGGAGATCCATCGGCAAGGCGGGAGACTTTCATGAGCGGGAAGTCATTTTTTAGAGAAGCGCGTATCGCTTCAGCAGGGCTTCGAGCTCAGCCTGCTTGTCGTCGGCGAGATTGACGAGTGGGAGGCGGATTTCATCGCTGCAGTGGCCCTGCGCGGCGATCGCGGACTTGATGGGGACGGGATTGGTGTCCAGGCCCATCAGGCCGGAGAGTAGTGGGTAGTAGCGCTTTTGCACTTCGAGAGCCTCGCCATACTCGCCTTGGAGGCAAAGATTGACGAGATTCACCATGATTTCGGGGACGAGGTTCGCGGCGACGCTGACAAGGCCGACGGCGCCACAGGACATGAAGGGTAGGGTGAGGGGGTCGTCGCCGGAGAGGATCTGGAAATCAGAAGGGACGGCTTGGACGAGCTGATTTACGCGATCGACGCTGCCTCCGGCTTCCTTGTTCGCGATGATGTTTTCGCAGTCATTCGCGAGGCGCGCAACGGTCTCGATGCCGATCTCCACTACCGAGCGGCCGGGGACGGAGTAGAGCATGATGGGCAGGCCGGTGTTCGCAGCGATCGTCCGGTAGTGCTGATAGAGGCCTTCTTGGTTTGGCTTATTGTAGTAAGGGCAGACCTGGAGGGAAGCATCGGCACCAGCTTTCTCGGCAGCCTGGGTGAGATGAATGGCCTCGTTGGTGGAATTCGCTCCACTTCCGGCGAGGACGAGGCAGCGCTTGTCGGCGAATTCTACGGCGGCAGCGATCACCTCGAGGTGCTCATTGGAATCCAGCGTGGGTGATTCGCCGGTGGTCCCCACGGGCACGATTCCGGTGATTCCGGCCGCGACCTGGCGGTCGATGAGTGACTTGAAGGCGTCACGATCGAGCGAGCCGTCGCGAAACGGAGTGATGAGGGCGGTGAATGTGCCAGCGAACATGTGGGGCTTCTAAAATGAAAAACCCGCCTTGTATAGGGCGGGTCTTTGAAAAAATGAGGGCCGGATTGAATTCGGCTCCCGCGATGCCGGGGTGTTGATCAGGACTTCCAGTTCAGTGCGCCTTTTTTCAGGGCGTAGATGTAGGCGATGGTCAGGAGACCAGCGAATCCGGCCATGCTCCAGAGGATCATCACGGCGTTGTCGCTCTGGCGGACGAGGTCTGTGAAGCTCACCGCCCAAGGATACATGAAGACGACTTCGATATCGAAAATGACGAAGAGCATTGCAACGAGGTAGAATTTCACGCTGAAGCGTGGGGCGCCTTCTCCGATGGGGAGCATGCCGCACTCGTAGGGGGTCTCCTTGATCTTGCTGTGGGAGCCTTTCTTACCGAGGGCGACGCTGAGACCGAGGGCGATAGCGGCGAAAGCGATGGCAGCGAAGGCCTGAAGCAGGGCGGGGAGATAATCTGACAACATGGGATGGGAGTCGTGATGGATTTCTGAAACGAGGAAGGGCAGATCGGGGGACGAAAAAGCCCGCGTCCGGGTGGACGCGGGCAATTAAAAGATTCGTTGCCGGTAAAACCAGCTTCAATTTTTGCGAATTTTGGCGATGAAGCCTCTTTGAGCTGATTAAGCCTCTTGCTGGGCAAGATTATCGCTGTGCGCTTCTTGAATGCGCTCGAGTCCGCGGTATTCCTTGCCGTCTTTCTCAGCAAGGCCACGGGTAACAAGGTTCTGCAGTTTTTCGTAAGCGCGGAGACGAAGCATCTCTTCGCCACCACTGACTGCATTGCGCTCTTTCAACCGCTCATAGACATCCTCGAAAAGCTCGTTGAATCCGAAAAGCTTCGGGTCGGAACCCAAGACATTCACCAGTTCATCGGTGACGTGATCAGGAAGTCGGCGGGAGAAACGCGTCCGTTTAGTAGTTGCCATAACGGCGCGAACTTAGCAGGAAAATGCAACAAAAGCGAGTGAAAACAGGCCATCCAGCCGCATTTGCTAAAATTTATCAACGAGAAAAGTCAACTTTTGTAAATTACTTCCGCTGTAGGCCTTTTGTTTGTTGAGATCATGGCTTGTTGTTTTCTCTGATGAAGATAGCATTTTTTAAATGATTGCACGCATTAAAGGTGAAGTTTGGGAGGCCCTGCCCGGGCGAATCGTCGTGGGAGCCGGAGGTGTGGGATATCAGGTGATTGTGCCAATTTCCACCTATGACCGGCTAAATCCGCTGGAAGGGGAGAAGATTGATTTACGGACTTATCAGCATGTGCGGGAGAATTCCCTCACCCTCTACGGCTTTGCGAAAGACGAGGAGCGGGATGTCTTCCTCCTTTTGATTGATCGGGTGAGTGGAATCGGCCCCAGTATCGCGATGGCGGTCCTGAGCGGCCTCTCGGTGGAGGTCTTTAAGCAGGCCGTGGTCAGTGGCGATGCCGCCGCGATTGCCACCGTGAAGGGGCTGGGGAAGAAGACGGCGGAACGCATTATTCTGGAGCTGAAGGATAAGGTGGGAGTGGTGGAGACCTGGGAGCAGAATCCGGATCGCAGCGATTCAGCCCGCGATGCTGAGATGGGTCTCATGGCGCTGGGCTTCAAACAGGCCGAGGCGCGCAAGGCGGT
>CALBVA010000140.1 GCA_937969125.1 uncultured Verrucomicrobiales bacterium
GCTGGAATCTTGGCACACCGTCGAACAATTCGACGCCACCAACGAGAAGCTCCGCATCTGGATGCGCAAAGCTCTCAAGGCCAAGACCGAGATGGTGGAAGCAAACCTCCGCCTCGTCATCTCCATCGCCAAGAAATATACGAACCGTGGCCTCTCCTTCCTCGACCTGATTCAGGAGGGCAATATGGGACTCATGAAGGCGGTCGAGAAGTTTGAGTATCGCCGTGGATATAAATTCTCCACCTACGCCACCTGGTGGATTCGTCAGGCCATCACCCGCTCCATCGCGGACCAGGCCCGCACCATCCGCATTCCGGTGCACATGATCGAGACCATCAACAAACTCATGCGCGTGCAGAAACAGCTCGTGCAGGAGTATGGTCGTGAACCGACTCCGGATGAGATTGCCGAGGAGATTCACCTCCCCGTCGAGCGTGTCCGTGCCGTGCTGAAGATGGCTCAGCAACCGATCTCACTCCAGGCTCCCGTCGGTGATTCCGATGACACCTCCTTCGGTGATTTCATCGAGGATAAGTCCGCGGAAAACCCTATGGAGGAAGCGGGCTTCGCGATGTTGAAAGACAAGATCATCGAGGTCCTCGATACCCTCACCGAGCGTGAACGCGAGGTGCTGGAGCAGCGTTTTGGACTGAAGGATGGATACTCTCGCACCCTCGAAGAGGTCGGCCGCCAGTTCCAGGTGACCCGTGAGCGTATTCGTCAGATCGAGGCAAAGGCACTCCGGAAGATGCGCCACCCGACCCGTATCCGGAAACTGGAGGGCTTCATCGAACTCCCGATGTAAGGAATCATTTTCAAACAAGCCCGCCCGTCACATGACGGCGGGCTTTTTCTTTCCCCCTTCCCGCCCGAATCTGATAAACCCGCCCCGCCCATGCAGCCCATCCAACTTGAGAACGCCGTTGCCAGTATTTTAGAAAAAGAAAAACGCTTCGAACCCGGAGCTTATTTTTTAGTACGAGAAGCACTGGACTTCACGGTCGAACGCCTCTCCAAGGAGAGCAAGGGCGAGAAGCGGCATGTCACCGGCAGTGAGCTTCTCCAAGGCTTTCGCGACTACGCCCTTCAGGAATACGGCCCAATGGCAGCCACTCTCCTCGCGGACTGGGGAATCACCTCCTGCCGAGATATCGGCGAGATTGTCTTCCTTTTTATCGAAAACGGCGTCTTTGGGAAACAGGACTCCGATACGCTGGAAGACTTTAGCGAGATTTTCACCTTCGAGGAGGCCTTCACCCGCCCCTTCATGGCGGCGTGACCCCACCCATCGATCCCGTGACCCGCCAAAAAGTCATCGACCTGCTCGCAATGAGCCGCTTTGCCAATCTTCCCACCGTTTGGTCGAACGGGTTGCTTGGAGCGGTCATTGGATACATCGCTTTCGCACAGTCCGGTCATGTCTGTCCGATCTGTCTGACCTTGATCGGGCTCTCATTGTCCTTTCTCTACCTCGGCGGATGTTTCTTCAATGACTGGCATGATCTCGATTTCGACCAAAAGACCCGACCGGATCGCCCCATCCCGTCCGGTCGCTGGAGTCGCGGAACAGTGCTGGGTCTAGCGACCTCACTCATGACCGGTGGCCTCGCCCTGGCCTTCATGATTTCCTCGGCCTCCGCTCTTTTCGCAGCAGGCATCATCATCTGCATCCTCGCCTACACGCGCTGGCATAAGATCCACCCCGCCAGCTTCATCTTTATGGCCGGAGCGCGCGCCCTGATTTATCCCCTAGCTGCCTTTTCCTTCTTGGATTGGGAACAATTCATCCTCCTTCAATACCGTGCCACTCCCGTCCTGATCGTCCTCGCACTCGGTCTGGGAGGCTACATTCTCGGCATCTCCCTGCTCGCCAGTGCTGAAAGCTCAGAGAAACCCGTCACCGAGGCCCGACGAATCCTGCCAGTTTTCTGCCTCTGCTCACCCGTCGTCTTCATCTCGGCCCCACTCATTTTAGCGAACAACGGCTTTGCCTTGATCCCCCTCGCCATCTTCCTGGCTGCTATCGCTTTCTGCGTCCGGCGGCTAAGAGCAACCGGTCAGATCGGAACCTTCGTCTCGCGTGCCCTCGCCTTCATCCCGCTCGTCGACTTCCTCATGCTTGGATCATTCGCACGGCAGGAGGGCTTTGGAATCTTCTGGATCATCAGTCCGCTTCTTGTTCTCGCAGCCCTAGGTTTACAAAAAATCGCTCCCGCCACCTGACCCTGCCATGAGTGACCATTCGCTTCCTTAATGACAGCGTTCGCGGAACCCGCCAAACTTCCGCCCCGCAGTCCATGCCACCAAAGAAACAAGCACGCCCTCCCTTTGAATTCGAAGGGCACTCCATTCCCGCTGGATCCCGCACTCTGGTGAATCTCCCCGTGGGAGTTTTTATCGATCACTCTCAAGTCAATCTCACCGTGTCGGTGGTTCACGGAAAACAACCTGGCCCCACCATCCTCGTCACCGGCTGCGTCCACGGCGATGAAATCAACGGAACCGAAATCATCCGCCGCCTCCTGAAGAGCCCTTCATTAAAACGATTAAAAGGCACCCTGCTCGCGGTTCCCATTCTCAATGCCCCCGCCTTCATGAATCGCTCCCGTTACCTGCCGGACCGGCGCGATCTTAATCGGCTCTTCCCCGGTTCCGCCACCGGATCGCTGGGCTCCCGTCTGGCCCGCGTTGTCTCAGATCAGCTCGTCCCGCGTTGTGACTTCATCGTCGACCTCCATACCGGTGCGGTCAACCGCCCAAACCTTCCCCAGATTCGCGTCACCACCGAAGACGAAAAAGCACTCGAACTGGCCCGCATCTTCCATGCCCCCGTAATTGTGAGAGCCCCTCTCAGGGACAATTCCTTCCGCTCCACCGCCTTCGAACAAGGGAAGCCCGTCGTCCTCTATGAGAGTGGCGAAGCCCTCCGCCTCGATGCCGTCTCCATCCGTCACGGCCTGGAAGGCATCCTCTCCATCATGCGTCACATGGAGATGCTCCCCCCGAAAAAGAGCTCCGTTCGTAAAAAGAAAATCACCCCTCTCGTCTGTCAGAAAAGTTATTGGGAACGGGCACCCATCGGGGGGCTCTTCACCCCTCTACTGGCTCTTGGAAAAACAGTGGAGAAGGACGAAGTCATCGGCTTCGTCGCAGATCCATACGGAGGCATCGAAACCTCGGTTACGGCATCCCGACAAGGGGTCCTCATTGGTCGGACCAATGAAGGCATGGCCGATGAAGGAGACGGGCTCTTCCACATCGCTATTTTCTCGGACCTCGATCAGGCCCGTGACCAGATGGCTCGTTCCAATCTCGCCCTTCCCGAAATGCCGGAAGACGAGGATGATCATCCCGTCCCTTACGACCCATTTATGGATGAAATTGATCCAGATCGAGAGTAAGGGGCCTCGCTCCCAAATAAGTCACTCCCCACTCCACTCTGGATGTAAGTCGCGGAAGTGACTGGCCTCCACTCCAACCGCTGCAGCAGTGCCGAGGATCGTTTCCTCGGAAGCGGTACGCGGGACTTGAGCAGCCGGTCGGGTGAGGCCACGGATGATGCGGCCGTAATTGGTGGCCCCGCCGATGTGCTTGAGCACTTTCGCGGTAATGTGCGCGGCATCGAGCGAGGGAAAGACGAGAACGTCGGCGGGAGCTTTCCGCGAAGTCTCAGGAAGCTTGACCTCGGCAGCGGAAGGATCGATGGCGACATCCAACTGGATTTCGCCATCGATGTCACATTGTTCGACGTTCACCTTATCCCGGGCAGAGGCGGCAGCGGCCTGCATGCGGAGGGCACTTTCGGTAGGCGAGCTGCCATGGTTCGAATGACTCAGCATCGCCACGCGGGACCGCCTCCCCAGATGGTGGTGCGCCAGGAGGCCGGTCTCGACGGCGATGGACGCGAGGTCCTGCACCGTCGGATCAGGGATGAGGCCAGTGTCCGCCAGGAAAAGCACGCCATCTGCGCCGAAGTGGGAAAGATTGGAAGAAACAGAAACGGTGACCGCGAAGACGCGGGGGACATTGGCATCCGGCTTGATGAAGTGCAGCAGCGGACGGAAAACCCCGGCAGGTGGCGTGATATTACCGCCGACGCAGGCATCGGCCTGGCCGTATTGCACCATCATGGCGGCGAAGTAGTGAGGCTTCGAGACCATGCTCTCAGCATCAACACCGGTGATGCCACGGTATTTTTCAATGCGTTCCACACGATCGCAAAAGAGCTGAAAATCAGAAGAGCGCGCCGGCTCAATGACGCGGACGAACTTCGTCGAAACGCCAAGATCGGCAGCCATTGCAAAAACCCTTTTCCGATTTCCGAGGAGGATGGGAACGCCGATTCCCAACTCCACCATGCGTCCGGCCACGCGGATGACACGTTCATCCTCGCCTTCGGTGAAGACGATCCGCTTCGGGTGGCGTTTCAATTGCTCGAAAAGAGGGGCGGTAAAAGAATTCGGTTCAGAGAAAACGCTGGCGGGATCGGACATGGTGAACGGTGTGTGTGGGGCGTTGTGCCTGAGTGAGAATTTAGTATGACCGTCGTGTGGCGACAACGTCAAAGGGAATGAAAGCAACACCTCTCGCAGATTATCACACACACACTCCGCTGTGCCGTCATGCCGAAGGATCACCGGAGGAATACATTGAGGCCGCTCTCGCGTTGGAACTGGAGGAATACGGAATCTCCGACCACGCACCACAGACGCCGGAACCCTTCGATGATTGGCGGATGTTAGAGAGCGAACTGCCACAGTATTTCGAATGGATCGAGCGGGCGCGGGTGCGGGCCGGGGATGAATTGACCGTGCGCGCCGGGCTGGAGTGCGACTGGTTCCCGGACTGTCACGAGTGGATCAATCAACTCGGCCGATGCTACGAGTGGGATTATCTCATCGGTTCGATTCACTACCTCGGCGATCAGTGGGACTTCGATAATCCGAAGTGGCTGAGCCGCTGGGCGGAGACTAATATCGACGAAGTGTGGACAGCTTACTGGGAGGAATACGCTAGGATGGCGCGCTCCGGGATGTTCGAAATTCTCGGACATCCGGACCTCATCAAGAAATTCGCCTACACTCCAGAGGGTGATTTGCGGAGATTCTACGACCCGGTGATCGAGTCAATCGTCGCGGGAGGTAGCGCGATCGAGCTCAATACAGCAGGCTTCCACAAACCCTGCGCCGAGCAATATCCATCCGCTGAGTTCCTGAAACTCGCAGCGAAAGCAAGCATCCCGATTACCCTTTCATCCGACGCGCACGCACCGGGAGAAGTCGCACGTGATTTCGAAAAGGGGCTGCGATTGATCGAAGAAGCAGGATTCACCAAGCTCTGCCGATTTAAAAAACGCTCGCGACGTGAGGTGGCGATCCGAGGCTGATTCGCTCTTGTAGAGATGGCAGGATTTGAGAGAGTGAACAGAATGATCCGCAAATCGCTTTATCTGCTTCTTTCATTGCTGATGGCATCCTCTCTCTTCGCTGATGAAAAGAAGCCCAAGGAAGACCTCCCTTGGTTACTGAGTCAGCTCGCAGAGGGAACGAAGCCTCGCAAGGCTGCCATGGCAAAGATCCTGAGCCTCTCTAACAAGAATCTTGGCGAGGTGGTGAAGGCCGCAAAAATCGCGAACAAGAGCGACGACCCGGAGCTGAGGTCCAGAGCAGGCAGCCTTCTCAAGAAACTTTACCGGCGTCATGAACTTGGTGAAGGAGCTCCCTATCACGGGATGAAACTTGGCTGGTTCATCCAACATTCCGGCAAGAAGGAAGGCAAATCAGTCTCGAGTGCCGTGCTGGTCCTGGAGGTAGACAAGGAGAGCCCGGCAGAGAAAGCTGGCATCAACTCTGGCGACGTCATTTACCAAATTGGAAAAAGCCCTCTGCGAGGAATGAACACGCGGAACGATTTCGTAAAGCACGTGAACTCGCTCAAGCCCGGAACTGAGATCGAACTGCGCATCAGATATAACAGCTCAACCAAGCCCTTTGATATTTATCAAAAGAATAAAAAGAAGAAAACCAAGCTCGTGCTAGGTGAAGCGAACAGTGCCAAATCAGGGGGATTGGATCCGAACTTATTCAAGCTCTGGGTCGATTCTTTTGCGAAGTAATTTAATCAGCCCTTCGCTTAATACGGGTTCCCTTGGGCAGATCGCCCTTCTTAATCATTCGCTTCATCGCAGGGATGCGAAATTGATCTGAAACGGGGAATCCTTCATCGAAGAGTTTCTCACCCGCCTTCTTCTGCTTCGGAGTGAGCTTTTTCAAGACATCAGCCTGACGCCGCTTCACTTTTTTCAGAGGAACGCCGGTCAGACGGTCGGCGGCGGCGAGAGTAGCTGCATAGCCTTTGACCAAATCTCGATCTGCCTTTTGATT
>CALBVA010000141.1 GCA_937969125.1 uncultured Verrucomicrobiales bacterium
TGAGGGGCATGCCGAGAGTCTGCCGGAGAGGCGGCAATGGAGCCAACTCAGAGTTCGGAGATCTTGTGAGACTGGAGTGGGCAGCTATCCTGCGTCTATGACCGGCAGCGGGAACTCATAACGACTAACAGGCTAACAGAATCACCAGCCACCAGAACATCACCGCGATAAACTCCATCCGAGGTGGTCAGCGAAATTCCCAGAGCCTTATCATCTTACAGAGACCCAAAGGCGAAAGTCCAATTTTCCGAAGCTATTTTTAGGAAATCTTTGAGTGCTTTTGTAAGCGGAGCTTTTAATTGGCCGCGTGATTATTGAACTGCCTGACGGGTTGTTTCCGGACAAGATTCGCTGATAGAAGCACCACCCTCCGGTGGTTAAAAGCGGTGCTACACACCAGCGTTCAAGAGCCCTCGACCCGGCGAACGGTAGCGAAGGGCTGATCGATCTTACTCCACCACGAAGGTGACCTTAGCATTCACTCGAAAGCTGGTGACTTTTCCATCAGTAACGATGCCCTGAATATTTTCGACATTGATGTGCTTCACGTTGCGGATGGATTTTCCGGCTTCGGAGGCGGCGTTCTTAATCGCAGCTTCCACGGTGTTTCCTTCGGCGATGACTTCGATAACTTTTGCAATAGACATAACGCCCAGTGATATCCTGCCTAACGGAAGTTACAAGGTCCATTCACCAGCGGGGAGAATGCCGTCATTCTAAACCAATCCGTGGTGCTCCTGCAGGGGGGTGACGGTGAGGTCGTTTTCTTGGAGGGATCGGATGGCTTTTACGGAGGCTTCTGCTGCTGCTAGGTTGGTGCAGTGGGAGATCTTGTGCTGGACGGCACCGGAGCGGATTTTGACTTCGTCGATTCTGGCTTCGTGGCCAGAGGGGGTGTTGATAATGAAGTGGAGGTCGCCGTTTTTCATCATGTCGATGACGGTGGGGCGCTTTCCTTCGCTGAGTTTGTAGAGGCGTTCGACTTCGATGCCGTTTTCTTTGAGGACTTTGTAGGTGCCGCCAGTGGAGTGGATCTTGAAGCCGAGGGCGGCGAGTTCTTTGGCGATTTCGACGGCGCGAGGTTTGTCGCGGTCGTTGACGCTGAGGAAGACGTTGCCTTCTTTTGGAAGGGGGTTGAAGGCGGAGATCTGGGCTTTGGCGTAGGCCATGCCGAGGTCTTGATCGGCTCCCATGACTTCGCCAGTGGATTTCATTTCTGGTCCAAGAACGATGTCGATGCCGGGGAAGCGACCCCAGGGGAAGACCGCTTCTTTGACGCAGTAGCAGGGAGGAAGGGTTTCTTCGGTGAAGCCGAGGTCGACGAGTTTTTCGCCGACCATGATTTTGGCGGCAAGTTTGGCGAGGGGGATGCCGATGGACTTGGAGACGAAGGGGACGGTGCGGCTGGCGCGGGGATTGACTTCGATGACGTAGAGTTCGTCGTCTTTGACGGCAAACTGGATGTTCATGAGGCCTCGTACTTCGAGCTCTTTGGCGAGGGCTTTAGCTCCGGCGAGGATTTCGGTTTTGATTTTATCGCTGAGGCTGAAGGCGGGGATGACGCAGGCGGAGTCGCCGGAGTGGATGCCGGCTTGTTCGATGTGCTCCATGATGGCGCCGACGACGGAGGTGTCGCCATCGGAGATGCAGTCGACATCGACTTCGGTGGCGTTCTCGAGGAAACGGTCAACGAGGATGGGACGATCAGGGGCGATGTCGGTGGCGTTTTTGATGTAGGTGCGGAGTTCGTCATCATTATAGACGATCATCATGCCGCGGCCGCCGAGGACGAAGGAGGGGCGGACGAGGACGGGGTAGCCGATGCGGTCAGCGATGGCGACGGCTTCGTCTTCTGAGACGGCGGTGCCGGCTTCGGCTTGTTTGAGGCCGATTTTATCGAGGAGGGCGGAGAAGTATTTCCGGTCTTCGGCGAGTTCGATGCTTTTGGGGCTGGTGCCGATGATGGGGACGCCGTGGCGTTCGAGGTCGGCAGCGAGGTTGAGGGGAGTTTGACCGCCGAACTGGACGATAACGCCATCGGGTTTTTCTTGGTCACAGATGTTGAGGGCGTCTTCGAGGGTAAGGGGTTCGAAGTAGAGTTTGTCCGAGGTGTCGTAGTCGGTGGAGACGGTCTCGGGGTTAGAGTTGACCATGACGGTTTCGTAGCCGAGTTCGCGGAGGGCGAAGGAGGCGTGAACGCAGCAGTAGTCGAACTCGATGCCTTGGCCGATTCTGTTAGGGCCGCCGCCGAGGATGACGATTTTTTTGGCGTCGGTCTCACGGGCTTCGTTTTCGTCGCCGTAGGTGGAGTAGTAGTATGGAGTGGCGGCTTCGAATTCAGCAGCGCAGGTATCGACGAGGCGGTAGGTGGGGATGATGCCTTTTTCTTTCCGCTCGGCGCGGATGTCGTCCTGGTGAACGCCGCAGGCGTGGGCGATTTGGACATCGGAGAAGCCGAGTTTTTTGGCGCGGCGGAGGTCGGTCTTGGAAAGGTTGGCGAGGTCTTTTCCTTCTTCGACGATGACGCGCATGTTCTCGAGGAACCAGGGATCGATCTGGGTGAGGTCGAAAATTTCCTCGAGGGTGAAGTCGTGCTGGAAGGCGACGCTGAGCCAGAAGATGCGCTCGGCATTGGGGACTTGGAGCTTGCGCTCGATTTCTTCGCGAGTGGCTTGTGGATCCTTACCATCGAAGCCGAATCCAAAGCGTCCGGTTTCGAGGGAGCGGAGGGCTTTTTGGAGGGATTCCTTAAAGGTGTGGCCGATGGACATGGCTTCACCGACGGCCTTCATGGAGGTGGTGAGGACGGGGTCGGCGGTGGGGAACTTCTCGAAGGTGAAGCGGGGAACCTTGGTGACGACGTAGTCGATGGTGGGCTCGAAGCTGGCAGGGGTTTCGCGGGTGATGTCGTTCGGGAGTTCGTCGAGGGTGTATCCGACGGCGAGCTTGGCGGCGATTTTGGCGATGGGGAAGCCGGTGGCCTTGGAGGCGAGGGCGGAGGAGCGGCTGACGCGCGGGTTCATCTCGATGACGATGCAGCGTCCGGTCTTGGGATCGACAGAGAATTGGATATTAGAACCACCGGTTTCGACGCCGATCTCGCGAATAACGGCGAAGGAGGCATCGCGCATGATTTGGTATTCGCGATCGGAGAGAGTCTGAGCGGGGGCGACGGTGATGGAGTCGCCGGTATGGACGCCCATAGGATCGAGGTTTTCGATGGCGCAGATGACGACGCAGTTGTCGGCGTGGTCGCGCATGACTTCCATTTCGTATTCCTTCCAGCCAAGGAGGCATTCTTCGACGAGGACTTCGGTGGTAGGCGAGAGGTCCAGGCCAGAGGTGACGATGGTTTCGAATTCCTCCTTATTATAGGCGATGCCGCCGCCGGTGCCGCCGAGGGTGAAGGCGGGGCGGATGACGAGGGGCATGGTGCCAATGTCTTCAGCAATTTTTTTGGCCTCCTCCATGGAGTGGGCGACGCCGGAGATGGGGAGATCGAGGCCGATCTTGATCATGGCCTCTTTGAAACGCTGACGGTTTTCGCCTTTGTCGATGGCATCGGCATTGGCGCCGATCATTTTGACGCCGTGTTTATCGAGGGTGCCGGCATCGAAGAGATCGATGGAGACATTGAGGGCAGTCTGGCCGCCGAGGGTGGGGAGAAGGGCATCGGGCTTCTCCTTAATGATGATTTTTTCGATGGCCTCCGCGGTGATGGGCTCGATGTAGGTCCGCTCCGCGAATTGCGGATCGGTCATGATGGTGGCGGGGTTGGAATTGACCAAGATGACCTCGTATCCTTCTTCGCGGAGGGCCTTGCAGGCCTGGGTGCCGGAGTAGTCGAATTCGCAGCCTTGTCCAATGATGATGGGGCCTGCTCCTACGACGAGGATTTTTTTGATGCTGGTGTCCTTGGGCATGTTTTTAAAAGCGGTTAGCTAAAACTTCGTGTATCTGCCAAGGGTGGGTGGTTTTGTAAAGACTTTGCGGAAGGGGGAGAAGACCGCTAAGACGCGGAGGTTAGTTGGGGGGCATGGAAAAGCCCGGGCCTTTTGAGGGGACCGGGCTTGAAGAGATTGGTATGTGGGAGAAGCTTAGTGCTTCTTACCGGTGCAGGTGCCGCAGCACTTGCCGCTTTTTTTGCAGGCAGTGCAGTCAGTCTTGTCTGCGGAAGCGCAGCATTTGCTGGTCTTGCAGGTGCCGCAGCAAGAAGACTTGGTGGCACAGGATGCGAGTCCGAAGAAAGCTCCAGCGGAGAGGAGAACGAAAAGTTTTTTCATGAATTAGTGTATGGGAACGTTAGTTGAGAGACGACACTGTCATTTTTTTTAAATTTTTCAACCTTTGAGCTAGAAAATCTTGCGAAGCGATCATTCGACGGTGACGGACTTAGCGAGGTTTCGAGGTTGGTCGATCGCGCAGCCGCGTAGTCTGGCAATGTGATAGCTGAGCAACTGCAGGGCGACAGTCGCTGGAATCACCGAGGTGTGCATGGGGCAGGCGGGGATGGTGATGTGGTCATCCACGGTGGCAATGGCTTCCTCATCTCCTTCAGTCACGATACCCAGGACGCGCGAAGCACGGGCCTGGCACTCGGCGACATTGCCAAGGGTCTTGTCCTTTCCGGGGCCCTCATTGCAGAGAGCGATAACGGGGACGGATTCTTCAAGCAAAGCGATGGGGCCGTGTTTCAGTTCGGCAGCGTGATAGCCCTCGGCGTGGATGTATGAGATTTCCTTAAGTTTGAGGGCTCCTTCCAAGGCCACCGGATACATGTATCCGCGACCGATAAAGAAGGCACTTTGTTGGTCGACGTATCGCTCGGCGACCTTTGCAATTTCGTCATTTTTGGCGAGGACGGCTTCGACGAGGCTGGGGAGGTCTTCGATTTCCTTCACCATGCGACGTCCTTTTTCCTGGGACATGCGGCGGCTGCGGGCAAATTTTAGAGCCATCATAAGGAGGACCGAGACCTGGGAGGTGAAGGCCTTAGTAGAGGCGACGGAGATTTCCGGTCCGGCGTGGAGGTAAACACCCCGTCCGGTTTCGCGAGCGATGGTGGAGCCGACGGTATTGACGAGGCCGGAGACGAGAGCGCCTTTGTCGATGGCCTCGCGAACGGCGGCGAGGGTGTCGGCAGTCTCGCCCGATTGGGAGATGGCGACGACGAGATCGCTAGGATTGACGATGGGATTCCGGTAGCGGAATTCGGCGGCTTGCTCGACCTCTGCGAGGACGCCGGCGAAGTCTTCGATCGCGTATTCCCCGACGAGGCCGGCATTCATTGAGGTGCCACATCCCACGATGAGGACTCGGTGGAGGTCGGAGAGTTCGCGCGGGCTCAGGCCGAGGCCCGAGAGGATGGCATTGCCCCGATCCCGATCCAATCGTCCCCGCAGGGTATTACGAATCGCCTCAGGCTGCTCGAAGATTTCCTTGAGCATATAGTGCTCGTAACCACCTTTTTCGGCAGCATCGGCAGACCAATCGATCTCGGAAGCGGGACGAACAACGGTGCCGGAATCAAGCGTTCGGATATCGAGTTCGCTGCCTTTGATGCAGGCAATGTCATTGTCATCCAGATAAATGGCCTGGCGGGTATGCTTGATGATGGCGGAGGCATCCGAGGCTACGATGGTTTCGCCTTCACCAAGGCCGAGAACGATGGGCGAGCCGCGGCGTGCCACGACAAGGGTGCCGGGCTCGGAGTGGGCCATCACGGCGATGCCGAAGGTGCCATCAACTTCCTTCAAGGCATTCGTGAGAGCCTGGACGAGGTTGCCTTGATAAAGAGAATCGACGAGGTGGGCGAGGACCTCGGTATCGGTTTCGGAGAGGAAGACGTAACCTACCGAGCTTAGCTTTTCGCGGAGGGCGCGGTGGTTTTCAATGATGCCATTATGGACCAAGGCGATGCCCTGTTTTCCTCCGGCGTGGGGGTGGGCATTCTCCTGGGTCGGCGGTCCGTGGGTGGCCCAGCGGGTGTGAGCGATGCCGCAGGTCGAGGTCTCGAGGTCGCTGCTTTCGCCGAGGAGTTTTACGAGTTCGCTGACCTTGCCTTTGGCCTTGCGGATGGCGATGCGTTCCTGCGTTTCGACAGCGATCCCGGCAGAGTCATAGCCGCGGTATTCGAGGCGCTTGAGGCCGGAGAGGAGGACTGGGAGGGCCGGACGAGGGCCAGTGTATGCTACGATGCCGCACATAAAACTAGTTATCAGGTGATTGGTTAATTGGTGGTTGGGGGCCTTTTTAGAACTCGTGAATGTCGTGGGAGACGATTTCACCAGGGAGGGTGGAGGTTCCGGGGCCTAGTTTGCGACCGGGGTAGAGGGAGGTATTGATCCCGGTGTGGACGCCTGCGCCGATGATGGCACCGAATTTTCGGCGTCCGGTGTCAATGAGTTCCCCGGAGACGACGGAGCGATGATTGGATCCGTCGTGTCGCAAGTTCGAGGTAATGGTGCCGGCTCCAAAGTTCGCTCTCTCGCCGATGACGCTGTCGCCAACGTAGCTGAGGTGGCCAACGCTCGCGCCGTGGCAAAGGATGGAGTTCTTGATCTCCACGCCCTGTCCCACATGGCAATTATCCCCGATAGTGGTGCTTCCGCGCAGGTAGCAATTTGGCCCGATTTTGCAGTTCGCTCCGATGATGATGGAGCCTTCAATGAACACCCCGGGGAGAATTTTCGTGCCCTCACCGACGATCACGCGGGCATCATCGCCCATCTGGATGGTCGGATGGCCGGACCAGTCATCGAGAGCAGCCATGATCTCGGTGTTGATATCGAGGAGGTCCCACGGGTAGTTCACCTCGAAGCTGCGGTCCAATTCCGCCTCCCATTGCGCGAGGGATTTCCCGGCGACAAAAAGGTCATCGTGCGAAGAGGGTAGAGGCCAGAGAGACATGTGTTCTGAGGGTAAATATTCCTAGGCGCCGATCGCTTCGGTTGCAGCGGCGACGATGGCATCACAATGGGCCTGGGCAAGCCCTGCGTCCTTGGCCTCCACAAGGACGCGGAGTTTCTTCTCGGTGCCGGAGTAGCGGATGAGGATGCGGCCGTCATGACCGAGGGCGTTTTCAGCAGCATTCATCGCGGATTTGATCGTGGGCACGGAATCGATGGGCGGCTTCTCCCGGACGGGCATATTGACCAGAAGAGAAGGATACTCCGTCATGCAATCGGCCAGTTCAGCGAGCGATTTGCCGGAGGACTTAATGATCGCCAACACCATCAGTGCGCTCACGATGCCATCGCCGGTGGTGGCGAAATCCGAGAAAATCAGGTGCCCGGAATTCTCCCCACCGAAGGAAAAATTCCCCTCCCGCATCCGCTCGAGCACATGGCGGTCACCCACCTGGGTTTGTTCCAATGAGATCTCCGCATCTGCGAGCGCATCACGCAGGCCGAGGTTTCCCATCACAGTCGAGACCAGGGTATCACCGCGTAATTTCCCCTGCTCCTTCAAGGCGATCGCACAGAGGCAGAGTACGCGATCGCCACTCACCACTTCGCCGTTTTCATCGACAAAGATCACGCGGTCGGCATCGCCATCCAGACAGATTCCGAGATCGGCTCCATGCTCCTTCACCAGAGCAGCGGCCTTCTCAGGATGCAATGAACCGAAGCCTTCATTGATATTGTATCCGTCCGGAGTGGTCCCGATTTTAATGACCTCCGCGCCCAGCTCTTCGAAGATCAAGGGCCCCACAAAGTATCCCGCTCCGTGCGCACAATCCACCACCACTTTCAGGCCGCGGAGGCTTTGCGAACCGATGGAGCTCTTCGCGAACTCGATGTAGCGCCCGGTGGCATCATCGATGCGGAAGGCCTTCCCGAGACGCGCGCCAGTCGGAGCCGGCTGGTCGCCGAGGATGATGGATTCCACCTCCTCCTCGAGGGCGTCATTGAGCTTATAACCGTCCGGCCCGAAAATCTTAATCCCATTATCTGTATAAGGATTGTGCGATGCGGTTAGCATGATCCCAGCATCGCAGGCCATCGACTTCGTCAGATGAGCCACCGCCGGAGTCGGCACCGGACCGGTCAGGAGCACGCGCGCGCCCTCGGAGACCAGCCCGCTGGTCAGCGCGGTCTCCAGCATGTAGCCGCTCACCCGGGTGTCTTTTCCAATGACGACCTTATGTCGATCATCGGCGCGAGCCTTCAAGACTCGTGCCACCGCTCGTCCAATCCGAAGCGCTACTTCCGGTGTGATCGGATATTCATTGGCCACTCCGCGGATGCCGTCGGTTCCAAATAATTCTGCCATGTCTCTGGGGAAATAATTGTTTAGCAGACTGAAACAGTTTGTTCAAAATTTTTTGAACTTCAATCGATTTTGCCTCTTCTGATACAAACCTAACAGAAACGCGTTGTCCTGCAGATTGCCCTGCGGGTTGCATTTCTCGCTTCTCGCGCCAATCTTCACCCCGCGATGCTCGTCCTTCTTTCTCCAGCTAAATCCCTCGATTACGACTCACCCCTCCTCACGAAGAAGTCCACCAAGCCGCGCTTCATCGGGCAGTCGGCGGAACTCATCGGCCAGCTCCGTCAGCTCTCTGTTGGCGAGGTCGGCCAGCTCATGTCCATCTCGGATAAACTGGCACAGCTCAATCACGACCGCTTCGCCGCATGGGAAACTGAATTCACGAAAAGCAATTCACGCCAAGCCCTCCTCGCCTTCACTGGTGACGTGTATCAGGGCATGGAGCTTGCCGATTGGTCAGCCGATGACTTCGCCGCCGCCCAGCAGAAAATCCGTATCCTCTCTGGCCTTTACGGGCTGCTCCGCCCCCTCGATCTCATGCAGCCCTATCGCCTTGAAATGGGGACCAAGTTCGCCAACAAGGGCGGAAAAAACCTCTACGAATTTTGGGGAGACTCGCTGACGAAGCAGGTCAATGCAGACCTCAAAAAATCCGGCTCCGACTTCATTGTCAATCTCGCCTCAAACGAATACTTCTCTGCCGTAAAACCAAAGGACCTCGCCGGTGAACTCATCACCCCCGTCTTCAAGGACGAGAAAAACGGCAAGTATAAGATCATTTCCTTCTACGCTAAAAAAGCCCGCGGCATGATGGCGGACTACATTGTCAGAAACGGCATCACCGATCCGAAGGAGCTCAAAAAATTCAAGACCGCGGGCTACCGGTTCAGTAAGGAAGACTCGGACAATCACACCCTTGTTTTCCTTCGTGCCCAGGGAGTGGCTTGACCCCTTTCGCTCGGGAAGCTTTGCTCTAACTCATGAAAACCTTCTCTTTCCTCGCCCTGCTTCTGGCTCTCTTCGGCCTCATATCCTGCACGCAAAACAGCGTTACCGGGCAGCCGGTTTTTAATCGACCCGTCCCTCCTCCGGTCGTCGCGCAATGGCGGATCCAGCCCATCGGTGAGGGGTACTCATTGAACGTCATCATCAACGGCCAGAGCCAACACGTCCGGAATGGCGGCCCTTACACCGGAGCGCACCGCGTCGATGCCACCATAAATGGCTCCGTCAGCGCCTTCCGCGTAGAGTATCCCAGCGGCGGCTATCAGATCTTCGAACTCGTCCCCACCAATGGTCGGAACGTGGTCTATTCCCGCTACTTCAATATCGCCACCGGCAGCTTCGATCAGCCAAAGGTGGAGAAGAAACTCTAAAGCTCTATCGTCTTCCCCGTCCGGAAGCTCTCATCCGCCGCTGCCACGATACGCATCGAGTTGATTGCATCTGCCATGTGGTCGCTGAGATCCAGATCCTCGCGGATTGCTTTTAGGAAATACTCCTGCTCCCGGAGACAGAGGCCATCGTGGTCCGGCTCATCCTCGGTCGTGATCCAGTCGTCCTCCTTCACGAAGTTTCCCTCCGCATCGAGCTGGCTGTGATGCAGGCGCAGCGCCTCCGTCTTGGTGTGCGCATCCACATCTGCGGAGGCCCCTTCGCCACCGGCATCTTTCGCGGAGATCGTCACGCAGCCCTTCGGTCCCACGACATCCTTCACGAAGAAGGCAGTCTCGCTCATCATCGGCCCCCAGCCCGCTTCATACCACCCCACGCTGCCATCCTCGAAGGTCACCTGCAGGTGGCCGTAGTTGATCTTATCGGCCGGGAGTTCATCGCTCAGCCGCGCTCCGATCCCGCTCACCCGGACCGGCTTGGACCGCGTCATCTGGCACATCACATCGACGTAGTGCACCCCGCAATCCACGACCGGCGAAATCGATGACATGAGATTCTTATGCGTCAGCCAGCTCTCACCGCTCGACTGCTGATTCAGGTTCATGCGCATCACCAGCGGCTTCCCGAGAGTCTGCGCCACCTCGATAAATTTTACCCAGCTCGGGTGATGTCGCAGGATGTATCCAATGACGACCTTCCTCCCGGTGGCGTGGGCCTTTGCCACGATCTCCTCCGCCTCCGTCACCGTCTCCGCGAGGGGCTTTTCAATGAAGACATCCGCTCCCGCGTCCATCGCAGCCTTCGCAAATTCCGCATGGGTGTCCGGGTAAGTCGAAATCGCCACCGCATCCGGCTTCGTTTCAGCGAGCGCTTTATAGAAGTCCCCAAACTCTGTGTAATCCGCTCCGAGGTCCGCATTAAGCGCCGCTCGGCTCGCCTCCGAGCGAGTCACGATCCCACAAATCTCAAAGCCCTCCAGCGCATAATAAGCCCGCGCGTGCGAGGTCCCCATGTTTCCGGCACCGACACACAATACTCTAATTTTTTTCATCGTGATTTTCGCCCTCTCTCAATTGTTCCTCTGCCAGCTCCGGATCGATCCCCGCATTCCCACGCCTGAGCACGCGAATCATCTGGATGAATTTCACCACACCCCCGATAGCGCTACCCACGAAGAAAATCGCAAAGGCCAGGATGAGCCAATCACCCCACTGCATCGCTAGAACACTCATACCGCTTTTCCTCCTTCTCTGTCAGGAGCATCACGGAAGAGCAGGATGAACCCCACAAGAATCCCTCCCGCCAAGGCCGCCGGGACCCACCAGAAATCAGCCCAAGCCTGCAGCAACGTTACGCCCTCCGCCCGCTCGCCCACGATATGCTTGTGGTAGTAGCTATTGAAAAGAGCTCCTAAATACATCCCCACGCCCTGAGTCAGCACCACCAACAGACCCTGCGCCTGCCCCCGCATCGCGGGCGGCGCTTTTTGATCGGTGTAGATCTGACCCGTGACGAAGAAGAAATCATAGCAGATGCCATGCAGCAGGATGCCAATGAAGACCATCCACTTCACACTCTCCGGTGCGCCCATTGCGAAGAGCGCGTAGCGCAGCACCCAGCAAGCCATCCCGATCGAGAGCATCCACTTCACCCCGAGGCGGCGGAAGAGGAAGGGAATGATCAGCATAAAGACGATCTCGGCAACCTGCCCCCACACCACCGTTCCGGTGCCATTGGAAAAGCCCACTTCCTCCGCGTAGGAGGCTGCGTAGGCATAGTAGGCCTGCAGCGGGATGCAGATCAGCATCGAGGAAATGGCAAAGACCAGGAACTTCCAGTCCCGCATCATTCCCAGCGCGCCCAGCCCCAGCGCATCCGCTGCCGAAACCTTCCGCCCCTTTAGCGGTGGCGGAGTGTGCGGTAAGAAGAAACTAAAGACCCCCAGCACCAGACTCGCCCCGGCCGCGATCTTAAACGGCAGCTCCGTCTTCTCCGCACCCAATAAATTTCCGATGAGAAAACCCGCCACGATCCAGCCAACCGTCCCGAAAACCCGGATCACTGGAAACTGCGCTTGCGCGTCCTTCACGTTTCGCATCGCCACTGTATTTGTCAGGCCCAGCGTCGGCATGTAGAGCATCATGTAGGCCAGCAAGATCCAAAAGTAAGTGCTCCCGCCTCCGCTCATCTCATTCGCGATCGACCACGGCACCAGCCACAGCAGCACCGCTCCGACCAAGTGACAAATCCCCAGCACGATCTGTGAGGGCAGGAAGCGGTCCGCGAAAAGTCCCAGGAAGAGCGGTGAGATCATCGCAGCAATCGGTCCCACCGAGTAGGTCGTCGTGACCCCGTCTCCATAGCCCTTCCCGCCTTCGCCCAGATAGACCCCGGTGCTCACAAACCACGCGCCCCAGATGAAAAATTCCAGGAACATCATTGCCGAGAGTTTCCCGGTGATTGCCAATTTCGCCTCACTCATGATTTCGTCAGCCTATGGGTTCTTGTTTTAATCTCAACCTTGGATCGGGTCTCAGTCTGTGCTTGTTTGCGATAGGAACTCGGAGTCATTTCGTACATTCGCCGGAAAGCCCGCGTAAAGCTGGTCAGCGAGCCAAAGCCGGTCTGCTCGGCAATCTCACCCAGTTCCAGTTCGCCCTCTTCCAGCAGATAGGTCGCCCGCACCAGCCTTACCGAGCGCACGAAGTTTCCCAATGATACCCCTGCCTCCTCACGGAAGACCGCGCGGAGGTAGCTCTCGGAAATGCCCATCGCCGAGGAAAGGGCCGGCATTGCCAGATCACTCTCTAGATTTCCCATCACGTATTTTTTCACCCGCGCGATGAGATCGGTCTCCTCACCACTCGCTGCCATTACCAGCGGTCCCTTCTCGAGTTCAGGGAAGGCTTTTCCTAGCGCCAGACTCGCCCCCAGACCATCGCCCTCCTCATAGGCCTCCAGAAATTTTTCCAGCAGCTCCTCCGACTGTGGTGTCAGCTCACGCCCGCCTGTGCGCCACTCCTCCAGTAAAGGCCGCGTCTCCGGCGGCAACTCGAAGGTAATGTAGAGCCAGGAAAATTCCTCCGGCAGCTCTATATAATAGTGCACTTGATGCGGGAAAAGAAGATGGGCTTCACTCTCCCCAATTTCGCGAACCGTTGTCTCGATGCCCATCCGTCCCCTACCCTCCAGAGCCACCAGCAGCACATAGCGATCATGTTGATCATAGCGGCCCGCCTTTGCCGAGATCCCGTCCCACCCGCTGGTCCGGTGATCTTGTGCCACTCGGCAAAAGGAAACAATCTCGCGCGGCAATAGTTCGCCTCCCCAGTCCAGCCCGTGGAAATAATCCTCCGGCAGCCCGAGCGCGCGGGCCTGGCGGGTCAAATTGCTGGGAAATTCGGCAGACATAATACTTCAACAGCCTGAGGCTTCCGCATCAAGAAACCAGCCGACATTTCCATGCTCCTGTAAAAAACTCACCGGCACCTTCGCCGTGATGTCCCCCAGCATCGCCTCGTCGGCGACGGTCACTCCTTCCTTGCTGGCTTCCATTTTCTCGCGAATCATCGAAATAGATCGTTAAGAGAAAGCGTAACCATTTTCGACTTTCTAGCAAGAAGGTGTTTTTTTGTCGTTGGGAAGCCTACAGTTCCAAAAATCTCAAAATTCAACCTCCCAACCCCGTAATTCCCCCATGGAAACCAACCGCCGCTCCGTCCTGAAGACCACCACCGCTGCCACTCTGACCGCCGGCCTTCCCACCATTCTTAAGGCCCAATCAGCCCCCGATCAGATTAAGATCGGCATCGTGGGATGCGGCGGACGCGGATCCGGTGCCCTCATCCAGGCTCTCAAAGCCGATCCCGGAGTCGTCCTCTGGTCCATCGGCGATGCTTTTGAGGGAGGATTGGAAAATGCGCGCCGCATCGGGCAGCGCACCCCGAAACAATACGATTGCCCGAAGGAACGGGAGTTCATTGGGCTCGATGCTTATCAAGGGGTCATTGCCTCCGGGGTCGATGTCGTCCTCCTCTGCACCCCGCCGCACTTCCGCCCGCAGCATATCCGCGCTGCCGTGGAGGCCGGGAAACACATCTTCGCCGAGAAGCCCATGGCCGTTGATATGGCCGGAATCCGGTCCGTCGTGCAGTCCGTGAAAATGGCGAAGGAAAAGGGCGTCGCCATCCAGCATGGCTTTTGCTGGCGCTTCGAGCCCGCCGCCCGGGAAGCTTACGGGAAAGTCCACCAGGGTGAGCTTGGCCGCCTCGTCTCCGTCTATGGCACCTACATGCTGAACCCCGTGCAGGCCCTTTCCAAGGATGCCAAAAAGCCCGCAGGCATGGGCGATGTCGAGTGGCAGCTGCGCCATTGGTTTAACTTCGAATGGCTTGCCGCCGGGCCGCTCGTGGAACAATGCATCCACACCGTCGATAAAGTCGCCTGGGCCCTTGGTGATATTGATCCCGTCGCTGTCGTCGCCAATGGCGGACGGGCATTCCGCGATGACGCCTCGAACCTCTTCGACCACTACAATGTCGCCTACGAATATCCGAACGGCATCATTGCCCACGTCGGCCAGCGCCAATACAGCGGCTGCCACAGCGAAGTCCGGGACCGCGTGTATTGCGCCGATGGCACGGTCCACGTCACTAACTTTGGCACTGCCCACGCCACCGACGCCGCCAACAATCGTATCTGGCGATACCGCGCCAAGGATACCGCCGAGCAAAATCCCTACCAAGTCTGTCACAATGAATTTTTCGGCAGCCTACGCGCCGGGAAGATCATCAATACCGGTGACTACATGGTCAAGTCCACCGCCCTCGGCCTCTTCGGCCGCGAAGCCGCCCACACCGGTCAGCGCCTCAAATGGACCGACTTCTGGGCCTCCGCACAGGACCTCGCCCCGGATGACCTCAAGCTGACCGATGCCTTCCCCGTCGCCCCCGTCCCCAAACCCGGACCCAACAAGTAACAGATCCGGTCCCGGTCATGTTCGCTTCGAAACCTCTCACCGAGCAAACAAAAAGCCGCTCCACCAA
>CALBVA010000142.1 GCA_937969125.1 uncultured Verrucomicrobiales bacterium
GAATTCATCTTTGGTGGCTTTCTTCGTGGCTTTTTTAATCTTCTCGGCAGCAACGATTGAGGGATGCCTGCTCCCGATTCCGGCCGCTTCTAGTTCGGCCAGCTGCTTGGTGGCATCGCGGTATTTTTGGTATTCGCCCGCAATGTCATAGCCTTCGATCTCAATGGCGGCTGCTTGGGTGATGTCGGCGTTGAGATCGATTCCGGATAGGGTTGCGAGTTGGGCCTTGAGTTCGACAAGTTGGATATGGAACTCTGTAAGTTTGGATTTTGTTTTCTGCTGGGTTTGGGGAATTCCGTAGTGGTCGATGAGTTTGGTTAATTCTTCCCGGTGTTGTTTCACGAGAGCAGCTTGCTTTTCGAGTTTCTCGTCGAGGCCTTTTAGCTCCTTCATGGCCCGTGCGACTTCGCGGGCATTTCGGATGGCGATGTAGCTATCGGCGGCGGCAGCGGCGATCTCAGTGGCTTGCTCGGCGGTTTCGGCGATGGCTGAAATTTTGATCTGGAGAGGCTGTCCGGCTTTGGAGGCGGAGAGGGCTTCGAGGATCTGTTTTTTCGGGAGGCCGGTCTTTTTTGCGGACTCGGCGATGACTTGATCTGAGGTGGCGCTCTTGATTTCCTGCTCGATGGAGAATCCGGGTATCTCGGTGAGATTGATGATGGTGGAGGACTCGAAGACTGTCGGAGCTAATTTTTCCGAACGATCGCAGCTGCTCAGCCCGATCAGAGCGAGGCAGGAGAAGATCAAAGGATAGAGGCGAAGAAAGGTCATAAGGTGTGAGAGTAGTGAGCGGGAATATTTGTTCAAATTTAGAAAAAGCTCTTTATTTTCGGGAAGGGATTCAGAGTCTTGGCATGCGATTTTTGGCAATTTTGATCGTGCTGGTGCAGTCTCTTGCGGGGCAGAAGGTGGCTCTGGATGCTTTTTTGGAGGATGGTTCTCTGAAGACGGCGTCGGTGGGGGTTTATGTTTTACCAGTGAAGGGTGGTGAGCCGGTGATGGCGTGGGAAGCGGAGCGGGGGTTGATGCCGGCTTCGACGATGAAGGCGGTGACGACGGCAACGGCTCTCCAGTTGCTGGGGGAGGATTATCTCTTTGAGACGAAGCTGTATCTGGCGGGCGATGATTTGGTGATCAAGGGCGGGGGAGATCCAACGCTGGGAGGGAGTGGGGTGAATGCGGATTTCCCGGCGTGGTTGGCGGCTTTGAAAAAGGCGGGAGTGACGGAGGTGGTGGGAGACGTAGTCGGAGATTCTTCGTACTTCGAGTCACAGACGACTCCGAATGATTGGCCGTGGGGCGATGTGGGGAATTATTACGGGGCGGGACCGAGTGGTCTGAATTTTCACAAGAATACCTTCTCACTAACTTTCGAGACGGGTCGTGTGGGGAGTCCGGCGAAATTGGTGAAAACCTGGCCGGTTCCGCCGGGGGTGGAATTCGAGAATCACATGCGGACGGGGTCGGCCGGAAGTGGGGATCGCGGATATGTTTATGGCGGGCCGGGAGCCTTGCGGATTTCGATGCGGGGGACGGTGCCGGCGGGGGGAAGATTCCAGATCAAGGGTGCGCTGCCGGATCCGCCGCTCATGTGTGCCACGGCGTTCAAGACGTTCCTTGAAGAGAATGGAATCAAAGTGAAGGGTGCGGCGAAAGTGGGGGTGCGTTCGGTGAAGGAGGCGAAATTACTCCATACCCAGAAGTCACCCTCGCTGGAGAGGATCATGAAGGGGACGAATCATCGTAGTGTGAATCTCTATGCAGATACGCTTTTCAAGGCGTTGACGAAGAAGGGTACGACCAAGGCTGCGGCGGCGGCGATGAGGAAGCACTGGAGGAGGCAGGGGGTGGATCTGACGGGTTTCGTGCCGCTGGATGGCTCGGGGCTTTCGCCGAGGAATACGATCACGGCAAAGCAGCTGGTGGAGATTTTACAAAAGGCCCGGCTCCACGAATCGGGAGAGCTTTTCAAGGGAACCCTGCCGGTGGCGGGTCGGAGTGGGACGGTCTCGACTCTGGGCCGTGGCACGGCGATGGAAGGAAGAGTGTGGGCGAAGTCAGGGAGCCTGACGCGGGTGCGTTGCTATGCAGGATATCTGACGGGGAACTCTGGAAGGGAATATGCCTTTGCGGTGTTGACGAACAACTATGTGAAGAGTCCGAAGGGAGCGATTGTGAAGTTGCTTTCGGCGGTAGTGAAGGGGAATTGATCTGGGGGGTTCCTTTCGGATTCTGTCTCGCTGGGTGGCCTGTAGGCTTGGGCCTTTACCTGATGAGGTCATTAGGGCATAGGTGCTTTCTTATGAAATATCTATCGAAGCGTTTTTCTGCGACCGTTCTATTGTTCAGCGCTTCGTTGATGGCGACGGGATTGAGGGCCTCCGCGCAGACGACTCAGGAGGCACCGGCGAAGCCTGCGGCTGGAGATGCTGCGGTGAAGAAGCTGACAGCGACCGAGCGTCTTTTTAAGGGGCGAAACAAGGCGTGGGGATATGTCATCGGCCAAGAGGTCTTGTTGGAGGAGATTGGAAAGCAGCATCCTGAACTGAAGGAAAAAGCGGATGCGACATGGAAACGCGTTCTGGAGGGTCCGTTAGGAGGGGCGATGCGGGGGGTGGAAATCGCGATGAAAAAAAGGTTCGGGGCTCAGTTTGGTGCGATCGAAGCCAAGGTCTATGAGCAGGTGCGCGCGAGTCTGGCCAAGAAGAAGTTTAAGAAGGATCAGAGTGAGGCGATCATTGAGTTGATCGAAAATTATTTTAACAAGGTGCAACTTCCGCACGAGACGCTCCGGTATCTGGCTTCCAGTGATCCAGCGTTCTTGAACAATCCGGTTCTCGAAATGAAGAGCGGAGTGAAACGGGCCTTTACCTCGAAGGGCAATCAGAAGGCGAAGGGGGTGACTTTGCAAATGGACTTTCCGATGAGCTGGGTGATTCTGCCTCCAACCGAGGCGAATGGGGTCTGGCTGGCGAAGAATCTGGCCGGCTACGGGCGGATCGCGAGCACTCTGGCGGTGGTTCCGATTCCTGAATCGGTATCGATCGCGGAGATGAAGGAGGGATTGAAGCTACCGGAGCTGAAGAATCTGGCACCGACGGAAGGGAAGCTGGTCTCGGCGCGCAATGCAAAGATCGGAGGCCGCGATGCGGGGATGTTAATCTTCGATCTGATCAATCCTTCCTTCCCCGGCAAGGAGGTGCCGATGCGCACAGTGCAGCTGGCAACGCTCGATGAGAAGACGAAGAATTACCTGCAGTTTCAGTTCAACGTGATGGTGGGACCCTCGAATAAGGGAGACCTGGATCAGATCACGAAGAAGATGATACCGGTGTTTCAGCAGATGATCGAGAGTGTGAAATTTGCGGAGTGAATATTTGAAGAGAGCCTACCGTCCCATTGTAATCATGAGCAATTCATCCTTCTTCTTCCGGGCTGGTGCAGCATTGTTGACCTCGGTTATCTTGGTGTCCTGTGATCGCAATCGAGCCGCGACTGAGCTGCCGAGAATCGATGCTAATCAATCTGCTCCGACCAACCTTTCCAATGTAGAGGAACGGTTGATCCGGATGGAGGAACGATTGGCTATGAAGCGGGAGCGGGAAGCAGGCGAGCGGAGCCAATATCTTACGGAGATGAGAGATTTAAAGCGGGCGGTCGAGCAGCTCGCCGAGCGAGTGGAGCGGGCTGGGGTGGTCCTTGAAGACCCGAAGCTGGAAGCGGAGCGCGAGAAGGTGCGGCAGGAGAGGAAAGAGAAAGACAGGAAGCTTCAGATGATGGAGCGGCAGTTGGAGGAGCTGCGGAAAGCGAATGAGGAAAAGCCGGCGGGGAAGAAGCCGCGGGCGGAGGATCTCATTCCGGAGGCTCCATCGATTATCGTGCCGATTTCGGAGACGACCTTCATTCGGAGTGATCGCTCATCTAGAGGGTCGCGATGGTCGCACTACGGAGGCTACCACGGTGGGTTCTATGGCGGCTATCACTTCCGGCCGTCGCGCCGTTGTCGCAGCTACTTTCGTCCGGTGGTGATCCGGCGATAAGGGGATTTATTAACCGGGAGGGCGTCGCTCCAGGACCTGGCGAGTGGTCTGTTCCGGGTCGAAGGCGATATGGAGGCGGTTGGCGATTTTCTCGGCGAGCTGCCGCTCACCACAGGTGTAGATATCGAAGGAGGCGTAGTTGATCTCCGGCCAGGTGTGGATGGCGATGTGGCTCTCGGCGATTACGATGACCCCGCTGAGGCCAGTGGGATTAAAGGCGTGGATGATGGGTTTGACCACGGTGGCACCGGCGGTGGTGGCAGCATTGATCATGACCGCCTCCAGAGCTGTCTGGTCGGTGAGGAGTTTAGGACAGCATCCGGAGCACTCCATGGCGATGTGAATGCCATGTGGGGAGTGTGGTGGATTTTCTGACTCAGGAGAATTCATGGTTGAGGTCAGCGATGAATTGGTCGCATTCGCTGGAGTTATTAGCGAGGAGGATGAGGAGATCATCCTTTTTCAGGGCGAGGTCTTTCTCGGCATTGAGGTTAAAATCAGTCCCGATTTTCAGGCCGATGATTTGGAGTTGATGGGGGCTTTTGAGAGCCTGGTGCTGAAGCTCGGCGATAGTGCGCCCGGCACATTGATGAGGACGGAGATAGATCTCACACCCGGTGCGATAGCTGAGGAGTTGGTGAACCACTTCTCCTACGCCGGGCTGTCCGAGGTCCTGAGCCATGAGGCGATCAGGGAGGCCATCATTCCAAACATAGCGTAGACCGGCCTGCTTGAAGAGAGGGACGGATTCCCCACTTTCGATCATGGAGACGATGGCGGCCTCCGAGCCGGTAAGCTTTTGGTCAAGGTAGGAGGCGATGGCATAGACGTTGGTGTCATCCTGGGTGTCCGAGTCTGCGATGATGATGATCCCCTGGGCATGATCTACGGCGGCGCGCTCACCGACTTCGTCATCGAGGAGGCAGCCCTTGACGAAAGAAACCTTGAGGTCCTGGAAGGCAGGCGGGAGGCTTTCGAGCGAGTTGGTGACGACGGCGATGGGGGTTTCCTTGTGCTTTAGCGAGAGTCGGAGTTCGCTGAGAATATTTTTCACGCGGTCCACCGAGGGACAGCCGGCGATGATGATGTGATCGTTCATGGTCAGTGGGAGTTCTCCTTTTTTCTTGCGGGCGAAGTGGTCAATGACGGCCTCTGAGACGGTGCCGAGCAACACGCCAATGAGGCTGATGCCGAGTAGGAAGCAGGGGTAGCCGACGAGGAAGCGGCCGATGAAAGTCTGGGGGTAGAAGTCACCATAGCCGACGGTGGTCATGGTGACCATGGACCACCAGATGGAGTCGGCGAAGGTGAGGTCGTTCTGGTGACCGCGTTCGGCGAGGTAGAAGGCGATGCCGAAGAGGAAATTCAGCAGCAGCGCGGCGCCGATCGCGAGTAGGATGCGCCGCCCGGATTCACCGGGAGCGAGGATGTATTGGAAGATTTTTCGGAAGAAGAGCATCACGCAAGCATCACTCGGAGTCCGCAAGGTCCAGGGTCCAGCGGGTTTTCCAGAAAGGTTTCGAAGAGGAGTCCAGGGCGGCATTGCCTGCCTGACGGGAGGGCGCCCAGCGGGCGAGGTGGGTCATGAGGGCGGGCTCTTCACCGCTGAGTTCACGGGCCAGCAGGAAGCCCTGCTCAATGACATCTGCAATGACGTCGCTGCCGGAGACGTCATCATAGCCGAGGTCGGTGACCTTCAGGCTACAGGCAATGATGCCTTCGATCTTGGTCCACATTTTTCCATCGGTGAGGGAGATTTCCCAGCCGGCTTCCTGGAAGCTGAAGCGGCCCTCGCTGACGAAGTGATCGAAGACGATTTCAACGGGATCTGCGCCGAGGTACTCCGCGACGGGGAGGCGGAGATCTTCCCAGTGATCTTCATTGAGATACTGCTTCCAGCGGCTTTCCAGTTTAAATTCATCGAAGTGCTCGAAGGCGAATTCTCCGCTCTCGAGATCGACGGCGGAAAAGACATCGAAATACTGGATGATCTTTTGATAGCGGAGACGTGATTCAAGGACGGCATCGTGCCCTTTTGCAGAGACGCGGTAGAAGTGTTTCTCCGAGAAATCGACGAGTCCGCGGCTCATGAGCCAGGTCAGGATGGGGTCGAGATTGGCCAAGCTACCTGGAAGCAGGCTATCGAATTCGAGGTGATCTCCCGCCATTTTATTGAGGAGGAGGGTGCCCTCGAAAACGCGGCGTCGCTCGGCCGGGATAGTGGCGGGGGTCATTGTGAGGCGGGATGCGGAGGAGTTAAAGAGAGGCGATGAGGACGGCGGCGATGATCACGGTGAGGGTGGCCTCTACGATGGCGAGTCCCCAGTTTCCGTCCTTTTGGAATTCATCGGCGAGAGACATCTTCTGGGCAAAGAAGTAGCGCACGATGAAGCGCATCAGGCAGAGGATGGCCATGTAGGCGAGGGCGAGGACGATGATGGTAGGGATGCCATCGTAGCGGCTTTTCGCGGTGCCGAGGAGCCAGGCGAAGGCGAGCATGGAGCCTCCGAAGGCAACACCGACGGCGGTATTGTCTTTTTCAAGTGAGCCATGTAGATCGAGCGCGGCAGCCTTGGGATAGAGACGGGAGTAAAGGAGGAAGAGTGCCTGACCGATGACGAAGTAGATGAGGGTGAGCCAGGGTTCACCAAGATCGACGGGATTGATTTGCTCGCTCAGCGAGGCGCGGATGAGGAGGGCGGTACTGATGAATGATGAGGCTTCGACAACGGCGAGGCCGGTGTTGCGGTCTTCCAGGATCTCCTTTCGGTTTTTGAATTTCGGGAAGATGATGAAGTCATTTATGAGAAGGGCGACGAGCAGGAGTGCAGTTCCTCCGAGAGTCCACCAGATGGAATCGAGCAATTCCTCCTGCCAGGTCATGTCGAAGTGGGAGGGCGAGAGAATGACTCCGGAGATGACCACGCCGAGAGCGGCCATGAAGCCGGCGTAGGAAATGGCGAGGGCGGGATTGTCCTTCTTCGCGAGTTGGTCCATGAGTTGAACTTTTCGGACGGAGCGGTAGGCCACTGAGCCGATAGCGAGGACGACGAGGGCAAGGATGAGGTAGAGCCAGGAATTCCAGACAAGGAATTCTTCAGGAAACTGGAAGTCGAAAAGGGTCTTCATTGGAAAGTGATGGAAGGAGATGAGGGAGGGGGTTACTTGCCGCCTCCGAAGGAGCTGCCGGAGCGGGAGGAACTGCGGACGCTGCCGGAGGATCTGTATGAGGGACGGCTGGACGAACTCCCGGAGCGCGAGCCGAAGCCGCCGGAGCGCACGGAGCGGGAGGGATTACGCTTTTGGAAGGAGCGCTGGCTGGTGGTCGGTGCGCGGAGTGGTGCCTTCACCTTGTTGGAGAATTTTCCCTTATTCGGGGAAGCATTGGACGAGGCAAACTTCGGGACCTTGGACTGCGAAACGCTCGCGGTGTCCATTGACTTCAAGCCGGATTGGTAGGAATTACGCGGCAGGGGAGGGGGGCTGGAGAAGTGGGAGGGGTAGCGATTGTATCCCCACGATGAGTAATAAGGTCGGTGAGAGGTCCACAGGTAGTAATCGAGAAGGGTGGGGCCGCGATAGTAGTGGTAGTAATTGTGCCCATACACGTGACTGTTTCCGTGAGTCTGAATTTGTGATTTCCCATCGGCGTCCTTGGTGATTTCGATGGTAGCCAGTTCCTGCCGATCTCCTTTGTCCAGCTCGGTGAAGAGGGAGAATCCGCGGACCGAGTCCTTGCTGTATTCCTCGACCTGGACGTAATCGATCTTGTTGTCCTCATTGAGATCGAGATTACAGATACGGGGCGAGCCAGAGTTGATTCGTTTTTCCAGCTCCTCGGGAGTTTTGATGTCCTTTAGGAGTGCGGTGACGGCCTTGAGATCCAGACCATCGGCGGCCTCGGAGGTGACGGTCATATTGACATTCTGCTGGATGGTTCGGTTACTCTTCTTGCAGGAGAGGGTGGCCAGGGCGAAGACCGGCAGGATCAGGGCGAGGATGGTTTTGGAGAGAGACATGGTTCAGGGCGAGGTTTGCCAGGCGTTGAGGTAGTGTCGAAAGATTGCGGGATGATTGAGGGTGGTGATGTCATCTGAGGTGGTCTCCAGTGAGCCGGGAGCAAATACTAATGACGCCCTCAAAGTTTCGAGATTGATATAACGTGTCGGAACATCAAAGCCGACTATAGAATGCAGCGACTTTTCCAATGCCTCCGCTGATCCTGCCGATTTTGGAATGGCCATCCACCACCCCCAGTCGCCAAATGAGGGGACATTGGCATGAAGCGGGACCACTGAGAAATCCGCCGCCGCCATGGTGCGGCCGATGCAGGTGAAGGCTTCCCGCGCATGCCAGGGCGAGGTGGACTGTTGAATCATGACACCGCCGGGTGCGAGCAGGGCGTGGAGCTGGCCATAGAATGAGAGCCCGTAGAGTTTGGCGAGGCCGGGCGCGGAGGGATCAGGAAAATCAAGAATGATGACATCGAAACGGCCTTCTCCCTTCGCCTCGGCGACATAGCGGGAGGCATCCAGATGGACCAATTCCACCTCCGGGAGCTTCACATCCGTGCCCAGAAATCGCTCTGAGCGGTCAGGCACCGAGATCGGGACCTTTTCGCCTGTGCCCTCCGCCGGGATTGTTTTCAAGCTCACCCGCTCGTCGGAGAGTGACCCATCATTCAGGCGTGCCACCTCCGGCTGCTCCCGCGCCATTGTGGTCATAAAGGGATCCAGATCCACCAGGGTCACTTGACGGACCTCCGGGTATTTTAAGATCTCCCGCAGTGCCAGCCCATCGCCTCCGCCGAGGATGAGGACGCGCTCCCGCTTCGTCGCCAGCGCCATCGGGGGATGGGTGAGGAGCTCATGATAGATATACTCGTCCTCTTCGGAGAATTGCAGGTGCCCATTAATATAACATCTCAAGCTTCCGCTGCGGGACTCAGTCAGGACGATTCTCTGATAGGGTGAGGTCGCCGAATACACGACATGATCGCGGTAGAGGGATTGCTCTGCATCCAGTGCCCAATCACCCGAGCGCAGGAAGCCGAATACCGAGAGCCCCATCGCTATGATAATCGTCGCCATCCAGCAGCCGGCCCATCTGGCTTGTTCACGGAAGATCCACACACACAGCAAGAGCCCCGCAAGAGTGATCAGACTGAGAATGAGTGCCGTTTCCGAGATCGAAAATTGGGGGATGAGCATGAAGGTCCAGAAGAGCCCTCCGAGTAATGCCCCTGCGTAATCCATGCGGAGAACCTTCCCGATGTTCTTCCGCATCGTTGGCATGAAGGTCTCGTTCAGCCGTGTGATCAGCGGGATTTCCAGGCCAATGAGCAACCCGCAAACCGAGATGAGTCCATAGTGTACCAATCCGAAATTCATCGGATAGAAGGAAAAGGTCTGGATTAAAAACAACGGCCCAAAGCCTCCCAACAAGGCCAGCAAGGTCTGTGATCCCGCCAGAATATCGATCAACCATCGGTCCGGCAGTCGCTGCTGGATCTCCGCACCGACCCCCATGAAAAAGAGCATCACCGCGATCACCACCGCCCATTGGCGGACGGAATTGCCTAACAGATCGGACGAGACCTTGCTAAGGGTGTATTCATAAGCGATTCCGCATCCGCCCATCACGAAGATGGCGATACCCAGGACCCAGGCCTGCCAGCGGTCAGATTTTCCGGTCACGCGTGCAGTCTGTCAGAGGTTGCGCCTGCTGGTCGAGTCATTGAATAACTTCCCGCTTACTGTGGTCATATCTGAATTCCGTCATGAACCACCTTCCTTTGAAGCCCGCCGCCATCCTCTCTGCGGGAGTTCTTTTTCTCCTCTCCTGCACTGAGGAAAAGTCTCCCGATGTGTCGTCCAGTCCTCCGCCTTCCGAGGTCACCAGGCTCAGGAGCACCGTTGCCAGCCTGGAGTGGGAACTCATTCGTGAGCGACAACTCCGCCGCAGCGAGCAAAAAGATCACCAGCAAGCACTCGCTGAATTCAACGATCATCTGACCGAGCTTCGCGCCCGCCCTCAAGCCACGCCGCTCATCATCTCCAGGCCTCTGCCCGCTTCCCCTCCGCCCTCCGAAAAATCGATCCGCCTCGCTGCCATCGGTGAAGAACACGCCACGCTTACCACCCTGGCCGGCGACCACTATGCCAATCTGACCATCATCCGCGCTACGGACATTGGTATCACCATTCGACACTCAGGCGGCATTGCCAGGATTTCATATTCGGAACTACCGCCGACCTGGCAGGAGCGGTTTTCCTTCGACCCTAAGCAGGCTGCCATTGCCGAAAAAACCGAGCAGGCCCGCCAGAGAAAATACTTTCGTGCCGTTGCGAAGTCACAATATCACGAATCGATGAAAAAGCTCCGCGACCTGGAATCAGAACTGTCTCGCACCCGTGAGATGCTGGAAAGCGAGCGCGCCCGGGACATTGCCGTGGTGCATGAGGTCAATGACGTCCCGCTCCCGGCTCCAGTGGACAATGGTCTCCTGGAAGCTCAGGCCTGTCCCGCTCCGGTGGTGGAAGCCGTCTTTGTCGAAGTTCCGGAAAGTTGCCCACTTCCTCGTCCCCATCAGGTTATCAAACCTTGCCCGGTGGTCAGACACCCCTTTCAGCCGGTTTCCCGCTCAACTCCTCGCCCGCAGCCACCTGTCGTCAGGCCCAATATCAAGCCATCAATTACCCGGCCTTGAGTCGTATTCCGGTGGATGAGCGAGATTCATGCCGCCTTTTTCTTGAATCTCTCGAAAAAATCTCTCACCACAGCCGCGCAGCAATAAAAGGAAATATGTGAAATCAACTTATCTTAAGAGGTAGAAAATTTCTTGCTCCTCCTGATAAACTCATCCAAACATTCTGTTACTAGCAAATAACAAAATCGTCTTTTCCTGAAAATCAATGAACCTGTTTCATTTAGGGCTGTCGGTTGTGTATTCGCTTTCACCTACCCCCCAATATTGATGGTCCATCCTATCAAACCCCAAGAGATTGATAATCTCCCTGGCGTTGAGTTCAGCTTTCAAGCTGACCGCGATTTCCAGAAGATTCATGAAACCACACCGGAAGCCGGTGCGATTTGTGACGTTGCATCAGTTGCTCTAAAGTTCGTGGGGAATTTCGCCTCCCAAGTGGACCTCGGTTCGCTGGACCGTATGGTCGCCAGCTCGCCCAGCAGACGCTTCATGCTTTTCTCCTTTAATGCGAAGTCTGCCGATCCACCGGGCCCCCGAGTTTTTGGGATCACCACTGGGCCGTCGATTCAGGTCGAGACGCTCTCTGACCAGATCAACCAAATTATCTGAAGCGTCATGGATGCCTTACAAGTTCTCCAATACATCAAGCGTCTCCCCGGAGTCGCTGGTGTCTTCGTCGCTGATCAATCCAGCCGCATCCTCGCCTCCGAGGTGCCTCCCATGTTCGATGACGCGGCACTTAATGGCATGGCCACCGATGGCCTCAATGCGCTGGAGACCCTTCGTGCCGAGGTGCCAGATTTCAATGAACTCCGGATCGATTTCGACCTCATGACGATCCTCATCCGAGACCTTGACGGTCCGCTTCTCTTCGTCCTCATCGACGACGCGAGCGAGGTCTCCTCCGTCCGCATCGCCGGAAAC
>CALBVA010000143.1 GCA_937969125.1 uncultured Verrucomicrobiales bacterium
AACAGGGCTGCCTTTGAGGCTGGATGTCGAGCTGCTTGAAGATCGCGAGTCGTTTGGGCTATTAGCAAAATCCGAGATGATTTCCCAAAATAAGGGAGAGTATTTCGATATCCATCTGAACGATGGTGAAGATTTTTTGCTGGTAAGGGTGCCGCTAGTTTACAAAAAAAATCTCCCCGAAGATAATAAAATGAGGATTTTCTCTTTTTCGAGAAATAAGGCACCTATGCTTTTAAGGGAAGAAGCCCTTGGGGAAGATCGAGTGAAGTCTTTTGGGTTATTATTAAAGTGCGTTAAAGGACTGACATCTGTGTGTCGTCTGGAATCTGATATTTTTCCAGCAAGTTCTGAAGCAGTAATTTCAGATGGAGTAAATCACTTCAGCCTAGGATACGTGATGTTTTCATCATCTTGGAATGGCGTCTTGTATTCGGCATGTGCTAATTTAGTTAGTGGAAATGAAGATGGGGTGGAAGGTGTTAAAACGCTCGTGGAAAAATCGCTTGCTTTTGTGTTTGGTAAAAAATTGATTCGAGGACGAGATTGGTTAGTTATAAACGGGGCAAAGCTCGGTGAATTGAAACTAGTGGAAATCAATTTCAGCGATTTTGAGTCAAAAACTAAGGTGCCAGTCACCAAGTAATTAGTTTGCGGCTCGAAAACCCTGTCCCTTCAACGTTCGTGTAGCGCACCGAATTGATATCGCGTTTTAAGGCGTTTCAAGGGGTCAGACCTTTAAAAGTGCTTCATTTAAAGTCCACGGGAAATAATAGGGAAATAATAGGGAAATTACTTGCGGTCTTTGATCTTCCTGACGGGGAAGGGACTCAGAAATTTCATTGGTGGTTCGGCATTTAGGGCTTCCTGTAAAACCCTTCCATACTGAGAAATCATGCCGGTGAATCAGAAGTATCCCGTGTCGGAGCTCTTCGATGTCCTCCGCGCCTGGAAAAAGGTCACGGCATCGATGCTGCCTGCGGCCAGCTCCGTCTCAAGAAAGAGAAAGGCGCGGTGTGAATCTCTCCTTTTTTACGACTCCTCAGTGATGTCTGTGACCGCGTCCACGCGGCGGGCGATTCCCTTCAGTAGGTGGCCGAAGATATCGGCGCCTGTGATGATTCTCTTATCCTCATCGGCCCAGAAAAGGACGATGTCCCGGTCCACTACCAGGTCACGGGCGTGCTCTGCCTCTACCACAAAATCGCCCAGAATGACATCCAGGTGCATTTCCGGATCGGTCACGATAATGGGCCGGTGACAGTAGTGATAGGGATCCACCCCGTTCTCATCCACGAAGCAGGCGGCGAGGAAATCGGTGGTTTGAAGGACGATGACGGGCTGGTCATTCTCGTCCACGATGACCGAGACTTTGTCAGGATGTTTTTTCAGTTTGGTGATCCAGTCCTTCCACTCTGACGTGTCAACTTCGGGCAGGATTGGGAGATCCATTTTCCGGGGAAAGCGGTGCACTGTTTCCTTGATGAGCGGGCTGCCTTCTTTTGAGACGATCCGGTCATCGAGGTTTAGGAAGTTCAAGGCACCCTTGCCCTCGTTCTCGCTGATTTCGGATTCCTCCTCATCGATGTGCTTCGAGAGGATGATCTCGATGTCTCGCTCGCCGAAGAAGGTGGGACCCTCCGGGCCGATCCAGCCATCGAGCAGGATGGCGCAGGGTTTGGTGATCGGGTAGAGGAGAATTTGGTAAAAGGTGATGAGTGGAGCGAGAAAGGATCCGACGCGCAGGGCATTCCGTGAGAAGTAGGCCTGAGGCATGATCTCGCCGAGGAAGGTGATGCCTACGGTCGAGAAGACAAAGCCCCAGATCCCGGTGAGAACGGATTCACTGAGGAGAGCCAGGAGGACATTGACGCTGACATTTCCCCAGAGAATGGTGCAGAGGAGGAGATTGGCGTCCTTCCTGAGCTTCAGGACTCTGGTGGCAGATTCATCTCCGCGCTCTGCTTCTGCCTCCAGGCGTAGGCGTCCGAGCGAGAAGAAGGCGAGATTGCACCCTGAGAAGATGGCTGAGTGAATGAGGCAAAGGCCGATGGCGGTCCAGATGAGGATGTTGTGATCCATGAAGATTGTTAACGGGATTTACTTAGCACAGCAGGGAGGAAAGGGAGTGAAGAAAGATCAGGGATTTTTTTCATGGCCACTTATCGAGTAACGGGAGGCCGGGGGCGGTCTCTTTCGGTGATTTGGCAACAAATGATTTTTTTTCTGACTTTTTGAACTAAAAAATGTGTAATGCTTTAGGGCTTTTGCCGTTTGTGAAACATTTATATTCGGGATTTCTTTTCGCCTTTACAGAGTTTCATGCTGGGCGTTAGAGATCATCTAATGCGACGTTCGTTCCCCCTTCGTTTGCCCCGTATTTTACTGTCGGTGCTCTTGTCCGTGATTTCATCATTTCTGGCTGTAGGACAGACGGGAGGTGATCAAAAAATCGGCGATGGAAAGCCGATGTGGGTGGGTCCGCCGGTCTCATCCGGAGGGGTGATCGAGTGGGATTTGAGGCTGAGGCGTTCGGGCGAGTTGACCAGGGTGGAGGTCCTGGATGAGGATAATCAGCTGGGAGCAAGCTCCTTCCGGAGGCGTGATGATATCGTGGCAGCGGGGGACTCTAAAACGGAAATCTTTTTTCTTATCGATACCAGCGATCGCACCAACCGGGTTCTTGATGTCCAGCGTTCCCGTGAAATCGTCCGCGACCTGATGGTGACGGCGAAGCCCCATCATCGATTTGGTCTGGGGATTCTGGGAGAGCGGATGCGCACGATCAATAAGCTGGGGAGCTCGGTGGAGGATATCTTGAAGGCGTTGGATCGTAAGGAGAACTTTACCCCGCAGTCTCACACTTATCTTTATCGTTCTTTAATCGAGACAATCAATGCCTTCCCTAACGACCCCGTAAATCGAAGAGCGATTGTAGTCTTCACCGATGGTATTGCGGAGGATGGAGGCGAAGCCGCTGACACCGCCTCTGACGCCATCGCGGCGGCACGTAAGAATGGGGTGGCCTTCCTGACAGTGGCACTGGAGCGCGATCCGCGATTTGCAGGGCAGGCTAAGGCTCTCGGAAAGCTTGCCGAAGCGACGGCGGCACCTTCCCTCCACTTGAAAAAAGCGAGTGGCTACCAGTTGGGAAGTGATGTGAAAAAGAGGCTGCTGGATCATCTCGATGCTGGAGGAGTGATCAGCATGCCGGAGGGCCAGGGGGGTAAAGGTCTTCGGGTGAAGCTGACGATGAATGATGGTGAAGTTCACCTGGGCCCACTTCCGGCGGATGAGGTGGCAGCTCAAGTGGACCCGAAACCGGAGACCCCGGTAGAACCTGAAACCCCGGTGGATCCAATTGTTCCCGAGGATGGCGAACCCGGCGAACCGGAAAGTGAGGGAACACCTGGAGATGATGGGGAGATGGAAAACGATGGCGATAAACCGGAGAACTCTGATGCCGGAGATAATGGGGGAGCTGATGAGGCTGAATCTGACAAAGAAAAAGATGCCGGGAAAAAGAAGACCGAGGCTTCAAAATCCGGTGAAAAGGATTGGAAGGAGATCTTGAAAGAGAATTGGATCCTCGCCAGTTCGGTCGGGGCGGGCTTCCTCCTTTTCATCATCTGGCTGATCGTGGCCATGTCGAAGAAGAGCTCACGGGAGGAGGCGGAATTCGACACCTCGATGCCTCCAACGACCATGCCGCCCACGACGGCTCCGGGCTTCACCGCGCTGGGCAGCTCACCTCCAGCGATGCCGACGCTTCGTTCGGGGACCTTTCTGGAGGATGTGCAGGAGACGGAGAATGTGTATCCGATCATCGGTACCGCAGTGCGGATCGGGCGGGGGGTCGATAATGACATCCGTCTGGAGAATGACTCGGTCTCCAAGCACCACGCGAGTATTCACAAAGCGACGGATGGACGCTTCGTAGTTCAGGATTTGGCCTCCGGAAACGGCATCTTCGTGAACGGGAACCGCGTGGACTCCGCCGAGCTGAAGCCGGGGGATGTCATCGAATTCGGCGAGGTCCACCTGAAGTTCACCGTCCGTTAATATTTTTCTAAAAACCAAAACCTCTTCCCCAAGCCATGACTGATGATGATGACAAGACGCGCCTGATCGGGCGCCGCCCGCCCCCTCTGGGACCCCATTTCGAAGACGCTGATGAGCCGACGCGGATCATTCGCCGGCCTGATGCGGATGGTTTCGTGGATCCGGATGGTCCCACGACTGAGGCCACGCGCATTTACAGTGCTGATGACTATGGTGCCGATGATGCCACGGTCTTAATGAACAACTCCGCCGGGTCCGGAGCGGGTCCCATGGAGGAAAGCTTCGAGGATCAGAAGACGGTGCTTTACCGCCCGCAGTCCAAAAGCCCGGATGCTGTTTCGGGCGAAGGTGCCTCCAGCGCAGCGGATGATTATACCATCGAGGCAAAGGAGCCGGTCGTGGGCTGGCTGGTTATTGTAGAGGGAGCAGGTCGGGGCTATTCCCACCCGCTGAGTTATGGAATCACGACTATCGGGCGGGACCATACCCAGCGACTCAGCCTGGATTATGGAGATCAGACGATCTCCCGTGAGAATCACGTGTCCATGGTTTATGATCCGCGTGGGCGGACCTTTTACATCCAGCAGGGGACCGGTGCCGCACTGGGCTACCTAGACAGTGCTCCGATCCTCCAGCCGACAAAGCTGGAGGGCGGGGAACGCATTATCCTCGGGGATACCACTCTCGTCTTTACACCATTCTGTGGTGCTGATTTCGACTGGCAAAGCGAGAGCAAATGATCGCGGAAAGTCAGTTTTCCGGCCGACTTTGGCAGGGGATGAGGGACTATCAGGAGGATAGTTATCTCTTCTGTCCGCTCGGTGAAGATGCTCTTTTGGTGGTCCTGTCTGATGGCATGGGCGGACACCAGGGGGGCGATATTGCGAGTAAGGCCGCCGTGGAGAACTTCGTGAAAGAGTGTCATGAGGCGGGTGATCTGACGGATCCGCCGGGCCTGCTTCGCACCGCTCTGGCCAAGGCAAATGCTGAGGTGGCGAAGGCGAATGAAGGTCGGGATGAGGGCGAGTTGTCCGGTTGCACTC
>CALBVA010000144.1 GCA_937969125.1 uncultured Verrucomicrobiales bacterium
GGTTCACCAAATACCGAATGATGGGGCCAAGCAGTGGGTTTATGAATACGTCAGAAGGAAAAGCAGTGGGCTAAATTATCAGCCCCAGTGGTCCTCCACTTTGACGAGTGACTCTTTCTCGATCATTCCAGAGGAGAAACAACAGGTACATTCTATCGATGATCAGTGGGATAGGGTCTCGATCACCATGCCTAATGAGACGGAATCAAAATTATTTATCCTGGTAACCGTAGAGTTCGACTGAGAATTCCTTATTTAAACTGAATGGACTGCATGAATCGCATCGACTCTCAAACCAGTGTGGCAAACCGAGGAGCAGCCAGACACATGGAGATACGCATGCGAGGGATCGCTGCTCTCCTGACGTGCTCGATCCTTGCGATTCTAATCCTGAAGTCAAAAACCAGACCGAGTGTGAAACCACCTGACCGTTCTTCAATGCCAGAGCACCAGGTCTCAGCCCAAGAATCACCACTCCAAATTCACCCCAACTCAGTCCCAGCCGAGCCAAAACCAGCTGCTAGAGAGTTGCAGCCGCCCAAGGGCCTAGCATCGGCCTTCCATGAAGCGCGCCATGCTTTTACGCCTCTGGATCGCAGCGAGGAACAGTCACGCGGCGCGAGCTTTTTTGCGGCTAACCCGATGCAGCAGATCCGTGCCTGGGTCCGAAAGGATGGCATCGAGCTAGCCAGCGGGCTCCCAGATGATCAAGGACGCTCACCCTGGAGTGTGAAGCTCAGGCTCGCCTCATATGGGAGGACTAATGCGGCCGCTTCTGTGGAGCCGGATCGAGTAACCGCAAATTCTACACGCACGGAAGCAACGGACGAGCGCAAAGGTCTCACGCAATGGTTTGAAAATCAAAAAGCAGGGATCGAACACGGATTTACCCTTGCGTTCCCTCCTGAGGGTGCTGGCGAAATTGAAATCACGATGCGTGTTGATGGAACGGTTATTCCGTCCATGAAGCTTTTCGATGAGCCAAATGCTCCGGACGAGATTAGCTTTACCCAGCCAGATGGTACTGTCGCCGTGAATTATGTTGGCCTGAAGGCATGGGACGTAACTGGTCAGGAACTCGATGCATCGATGTTCGTTCGCGATGGGGATATTGTCTTGAAACTCAAAGATGAGGGAACCCTCTACCCGATCACAATCGATCCTCTGTTCGTCTCGCCACAGGCTCGGCTCTCCGGGAATACCGCTTTTGGAGATGCCTATTTCGGCGGATCAGTCTCGGTTAGTGATTCGCTTGCGATTATCGGGTCGGCCCAGGAAGACACTCCTTCTGGAGCGAATGCTGGTGCCGCTTATGTCTTTGTCCGTAATAATGGCCAATGGGTGTTTCAAGAAAAGATGACGGCAACCGATGGTGATACCGGAGATTTTTTTGGCCAGTCTGTGGCTTTAGACGGAGTCACCGCTATCATCGGAGCACCGTTCGCAGATTCGACTGACCATACTGATCAAGGACGTGCCTACATTTTTTCACAAACGGACTCTGCCTGGACAGAACAGGCAAAGCTAGAGCTTGAGGGAGGTTCCGGAGATTTTTTTGGGCAATCAGTTTCCATTTCAGGAGACACGGTAATGATCGGCGCTCCTGGCTTTGATATTCCAACAGGTAATGATGCCGGGAGTGTTTCCTTTTTCTTGCGTGATAGCTTATCCTGGGAGCTGCAACAGACTATCACATCAAATGTCCCCGGAGAGGAGTTCGGCTTTTCCACTGCTATTGAGAACAATAAGGCCATCTCTGGAGCCCCCTTGGCAAACACCTCAGAGGTTAATCAGGCGGGACAGGCTTATGTCATGTCACGCATCGGCACGACCTGGAATATTATTGCCACGCTGGAAGACCAATCACCATCACCAGCGACTGAATTTGGCTACTCCGTGGCATTGAGCGGAGACACCGCAATCGTAGGCGTTTTGCAGAGAAGTAGAGCCTATGCCTTTATCGATGATGGTGTTGGCTGGAAGTGGCAGCATACGTTCTCGAACTCTGCGGAACTGTTTGGAGTGTCGGTGGCCATTAGTGGGGACACCGTGGTCGTGGGTGCCCAACATGATAGTTCGGAAGGCGACTTCAATGAAGGAGGTGCTTATGTCTTCACCCGAAATGCCAGTAATTTTTGGTCTCTGAAAGCGAGGCTCGGCGCTGAAAATTCGTCTGCCTTTGATTTGTTCGGGGCTTCCGTTTCGATCTCGGATGAGACGATTCTTGTAGGCGCTCCGTATCATGACACTTCTCTGGCGATCAATGCAGGAAGCGCCTACTTCTTTGAAAAGTCAAATGATGCCTGGACGGAAAAATCGACAGTGAATTCCGGACAATCCGATGGAACGACCGGTCTCTTCGGTTTCTCGACTGACATCTCCGGAGAGACTGCAGTCGTGGGCTCGCCGTTTGAAGATACTGCCGCTGGTGTCAATGTGGGAGCCTCATACATCTTCGTGAGGCAGGAGGGTGATATTTGGAGTCAAGAGACACAGCTCACGCCAGATGATGTTTCAGCCGATGACCACTTTGGAAGTGCCGTTGCTCTCAGTGGAGATTCTCTAGTAGTCGCCGCCAGAGGCAGTGGGAGTGTCTATTTTTATACCCGATCTGGAAACACTTGGACTCAACGGGAAAAACTCTCAGGGAACAGTTCCATTGAAGAATTTGGCGATGACGTAGCAATTGACGATGACCTTGTGATCGTGGGAGCACCCAATCTTTTCACGCTCGTTCCACCGACCTTTGCAGTGGTCTTTGGTGGAGGTTACGCCTACCGGTGGACGGGGTCTTCTTTGGTAGAGGAGGCAGTTCTGTTACCAGCTGAGGATCGAGGGACCATGCGGCTGGGAGATTCCGTTGCAGTCAGCGGAGAAACTATAGTGCTAGGAGCCACCTTCGCGGACACTGAGTCGGCATCCAGAGCAGGGGCAGCTTATGTGTTCACCCGCACCGACGGCTCTTGGGGCGAACAAGCAAAACTCTCGGCTTCAGATGGCTTGTCAATCGACCAATTCGGCAAGGCGGTGGCGATTGATGGCAGCATTGTCGTTGTCGGTGCAGAGACTGGAGACACGAACGGACAATCTGACTCTGGGAGTTCCTATGTCTTTGAGCAGGAAGGAGATATATGGACTCAAACAGCGAGACTGATACCTAGCGCGTTTGCGGCGGGAGATGCTTTTGGTTTTTCCGTCGATGTGAGCGGATCGACGATCGTGGTAGGTGCTCCTTCTGCGGGGAGTTCAAATGGCGAGGATGTCGGGAATGCCTCTATTTTCCAAAAGTCCGGGCTTCTGTGGAATCAGCAAGCGACTCTTAATGCCGGCATCAATGGTGCCAGCACAAGCTTCTTTGGAGGAGCCGTTGCAATCGAAAATGACACCGTCGTCATCGGTGCACCAGGAGAGGACTCCGGTGGCGAGGAAGCATCAGGCTCGTTGTATGCCTTTCTCATTGGCGAGCTTCCAGTCATCATAGATCAGCCTAAATCCAGAATTGTCCCCCTAACCAATCCCGGGACTTCGACCACTTTCAGCGTTCGTGTTTCAGGCTTTGCTCCTATCGAATACCAGTGGCGCAAAAATGGAACTTCCATCCCTGGAGCTAAAGGTGTTGCCGAATCGGATATCATCAACTTTACAATCGCAGAAACTAGTGAAGCCGACAGGGGCATTTACGATATCGTCATCACCAATGTCGGCGGGGTCACCACAAGTGCCCCAGCCGATTTGACCGTTAACGCGTTGTCTCAATTTTCACAACAATTTCCTTCCTCTCCTCCCGAGTCTGCTGGCTTTCTTCTCGTAAACATTTCTCCGTCCGACATCGGCGGTGCATGGCGCTTCAGGGGAGAACAACTTTGGCGGCAATCTGGTATCCCGGTCTTTAACCTCACTACTGCTGATCGGGTCATCGAGTTCCGCCCTGTTCCCGGATTCATCCAACCTCCTGCCGAGTCCGTCGCCATCGTCTCTGGT
>CALBVA010000145.1 GCA_937969125.1 uncultured Verrucomicrobiales bacterium
CAAAAATCTGTCTTATCGGGATTTTGATCCACCACCTTGTCAGAGTTGGTGGGACTTGCTTACATCCTGCAATGCGTGCCTTCATCATCTTCGCAGTCCTTTTGTCTCAAGCTTACAGCCAGGGGAAACTCACCCGGCACCAGTGGACCGACTCAAAACTCTACCCAGGCACCCACCGGAACTACTGGATCTATCTACCGGCTGGCTATGACCCGGCGAAACCAGCCTGCTTGATGGTCTTTCAGGACGGTGGAAGCTTTGTCAAAAATCCCGGAAAAGAAGGATACGTACCCGATGCTTTTGATCAGCTCATCAAGGCTGGTGAGATGCCCATGACCGTAGGTCTCTTCGTCAATCCCGGTGTGGTGCCTGCAGCTCATCCAGATGCCCAACCCCGCTTTAATCGATCTTTCGAATATGATAGCATGGGGCCGCGTTATGCGAACTTCCTCATCGAGGAACTCATTCCAGCCCTGGATCTCAATCTCTCCTCGAATCCTGATGACCGCGCGATCTGCGGGGCTTCCTCGGGTGCCATCGCAGCCTTCACCGCTGCCTGGGAGCGGCCGGATCACTTCCGTCGAGTCTATTCGATGATCGGAACCTACGTGGGACTCCGTGGCGGAAATCAATACCCGAGCCTGATCCGCAAGACCGAGCCCAAACCCCTCCGCATCTTCCTTCAGGATGGTGACAAGGACCTCAATATCTACGCCGGCGACTGGTGGATGGCCAATCAAACCCTACAACGCGCGCTCGACTGGGCCGGCTACGAACACACCCACCGTTGGGGCACCGGCGGACACAACAGGAAGGAAGGGAATGCGCTTCTCCTCGAGGCTCTGCGCTGGCTCTGGAAAGATCACGGAAAGGTCCCCGTCTCCACCCATCCGGAGAAATCGAAATCTCGCGCCTCCGAGTGGCTCATTCCCGGCGAAGATTGGCAGCTCGTCAGTGAAGGGCACAATTGGGCCGAGGGTCTCGCCATCACCGATGACGACACGCTGTGGTTCACCGATGTCCCGGACAGTGAACTCTTCAGAATTTCTCCCGAGGGAACCGAGACCCTCTTCGCCAAAAACACCAAACGCGCCAACGGAATCGCCCTCAGCCCAGACGGGAAGACCCTCTACACCGCCGGAGGTGAAATCCGCGCCTATGATTTAGAAAGCGAAGACGCCACCTATGAAGTCATCTCGAAGGGCACCGGCGCCAATGACATCGTCGTCGCCCACTCCGGTCACCTTTGGTTCACCGATCCGGGAAATGACGCGATCTGGCATGTCCATCCCGCGACTAAAAAGCGAACCAAGGTCATCACTCTTGGCGATCCCAATGGCATTGGACTGAGCGCGGACCAGACCCGGCTCCTCGTCTGTGATTTCCCCGCCCCCTTCATTCACTCCTACACCGTGCAGCCGAACGGCACCCTCACTGACGCGCAGCCCTACTTTTATGCCCAGCGTCCCACCATCGACGGTCGCTGTGCGCTTGATGGTCAATGCTCGACTACCAACGGACATCTTCTCGTCGGAACGGAGGCGGGCTTGCAAATTTTCGATCAACCCGGCCGCCTCCAGCTCATCCTCCCCCGCCCCGCCCATAACGATGGCCGGATCAATTACTGCCGCCTCCATGGCGACATGCTCTATATCGCGACCCGTCACCGGATTTACAAAAGGAGAATCAAGCTCACCGGTGCTCCCGCATGGAAGAAGCCCGTCAAGCCACCACGTCCCAGACTCTAGCTGCCGTCGTCAGCTTCTCCAGCGCAACCGGATGGACCTTAGCAATACGGCCCACTTCGTCTTTCACTACGCTCACCATGGCGGGTGGCAAACATGAAGAGCAGGAGGAAGGCGCTTACTTCATTAGGATGAGCCTAGAATGCCTCCAACCGCAAAAAAGCCCGTCCTCCAGAAAAGAGGACGGGCCTGGAAAAATACAACCGATTAATTACGAACCACGATGAAGAAGCCTTTCGAGGGGAAGGCAGCAGCTCCAGAAACCGGAGTATCCCCTGCCAGCGCGGTGATATTATCTTGTACGGTCACCCAGTCCTCTCTCGGACTATTGAGAGTCGGCAGGAAAAAGAGGCCATAATTGGCATCCACTTCTCCCCGGAAGGTGAGATTCACACTAGCTCCGGCTGCCTCACGCTCAAAAGTAAAGCTCGTGATTTCAGGGCCATCGAGGAATCCCTCAGTCAGCTGGGTCAGAGAGAATCCATTGACCAGGAACAGGGTCGTGAACACGTAGTCCTCTGTATCGGTAGCCAATCCCTCCGGCTCTGTGACTTGGTAGATCAGAATAACCGGATCAGTTCCGTTCGAGCGAAGCTCCACATCTGCAGTCGAGAGAAGATCAACGGCAGAGCCCCCCTCAGCGACATTACTGGCGGCAACGCCTAAGTTCGCCACCGAAGAAGTTTGCTGAATGGTTCCGATGGACCTCATTGCGAAATCGGCATCAGTCGCAAAAAGCTCCGCCGTTCCCACGAACCCCGCAAGGTCATGGTGGAAGCCCTGAAAGCGGTAGGTCCCAGCTGGAAGAGAACTCAAGGTCAGGGTAATCGTGGTGGGAGCGTTGGTTCCATTACTATTGCTAGCAGATCTGGAGTTGAGAAAGAGACCATCACTCACGAGGTCATAGTCCACCCCACTGTAGGTGCGGGCCGGACGATTTTCAGGAAACAAAGCCAAACCGGTGGTATCCGGCGTGTCCCACTTCACCCCCACAGTGGTATCAAAGGCCTGGAACTCGCGGAGCATTAGCGTGCCGGCCTGGTCGTTTGAAAAGATGATATTGAAGGGTTGATATTGCTGATAATGCCTCACCATCGAAGCATCATTCACCTCGATGCGATTAAAATCCACCAGGAGGTTTCTGTCTCTTGGGAAGATCAGGGGCTCAGTGGGATCGCCTCCTTCCGTCGACGCTTCAAAGGAATCGCTGAAGAAATCGCCGTCAGTATCAAAGAGATTAGGGTCCGTACCAGGCTGATTAACATCAACGAAATCGAGGAGCGGATTCTCTAGGTTGTCATTAATCGTATCCCCATCCGAATCAGGTGCGAGTGGGCTGGTGCCGGTATCGGTGGCATCGACAAAGATTCCAGTATTGCTCTCAATGTCGTCATTCAGATCATCATCATCTGTATCCTCTTTATTGGGATCCGTGCCCTGACGGTATTCCTCAAAGTTGGTCAACGTATCAATATCAGCATTCAAGGAACCTTCCAGTGTTCCATTGGTAAATCCATTGGCGGTTTCGTAATCGTCCGGAAGAAGATCAAGATCGGTATCCACCAGCAGCTCGAAACCATTGATGGCTAAGATCTGGGTGTGCACATCTTCAGCCGAAAGCGGAGTGTAACGGATGACAAGATCACTCCCCAATGAGGTCACATTAAAATACACCGTGGAGGGGAGAATGCTGGCCCCGATTTCCAGACCGCCCTGATAAGTCTGGTCAGCGAAGGGCCGACCATTAGTGCGGGCGGCATTGGTGCCGGGAAAACTGCCATCATCCTGCGTACCCATAACACTGGAAAAAGTGGTGCCTCCGTCATTCGAAATCTCGACAAGAAAGGAGGTAAAGACGTTCTCGTTGTCATGGTGGAAAGAGGTGAAGAGGTAATTTCCAGCGGGGACACCCGCCAGGCGGAGCTCCAACGGGGTGGCATCGCCAATGGGATTTCCGATGGCATAGTTACCGTTACCAGAGCGAGTATCCACTCCGAGCCAATCCGTAACGAGGTCGACCTGATCACCGCGCCAGTTCCCGTCATTGGCTCCAGGACGGTCGATGATACGGCTGGCACCCGCCTCAGTAGTCTGGGTGACCAGCGGAGTAAGAGTCACGGAGGAACCGAAGGCGGTATAGGTCTGCGCGGTGAAGGAAGAGGGAACCCTATCAGTGGCCTGATAGGGTTGATACCCCGTTTCCACGGGGGAGGCGGCATTGCCAAAATCGATCTTCAGATCCTGTGCACTCAAGCCACCCGTGAGCAAAGTGCTCAAAACGAAAGGCAATTTGGAGACTGTGGTAGCTTTCATGTATTCAGCGAGGAACCATGCAAGCGGTGTGCCATTTTACAAGCTAATCCGAGTCGATCATTTCTTTTGCCTCATGGGCTGAATGTTCAATTCCCCGCAGCAGCCTGCTGATCCAGATACTCCTGATCCACAGCCAGATCTCCGGCATCAATAGCCTCATGGACGAGAGCATCGCATCGTTCGTTCATAGGGTTTCCGGCATGCCCTTTCACCCATTTCAAGGTCATCTGATGATCACCGATCGCGCGATCGAGACGCCGCCAGAGGTCCTGATTGAGCACCGGCTTTTTGTCAGATTTCACCCAGCCACGCTTTTTCCAGCCAATGAGCCAATTCTTCATAAGGGCATCGACGAGATACTTCGAATCGGAAAAGAGGGTCACCTTACACGGCTCTTTCAACATCTCCAAGGCGGTGATCGCGGCCATAAGCTCCATGCGGTTATTCGTGGTGTGATCGAAGGCTCCCCGTAGCTCCTTGCGATGTTTTCCAAAGGTCACCACCGCTCCGTATCCGCCTGGTCCGGGATTTCCACGGGCTCCGCCGTCGGTGTAAATGGTGACTTCTTTCATGTGCCCCGGGAGATTGAACTTCCGGCTGTGGATGGTCGAGACTAGCTTCGAAGCATGCGGAATTTGACCAGACTTCTTCTCTCTCTGATCTCTCTAATGGCCTCTTGCGCTCCGCAGGCCGATCCTTGGGCCCGGACCAACGAACGAATCCCGGGACCCACAGCAAAAACTCCAATCACCATTCAAACCGGGCATCAGGAACTCCGCGAAACGGCCACAGCCAAGGTGGATGGGCGGCTCATTGAAGTGGCCCTGACTTGGCGAGACTATCGCAGTCCATCAGATGACTTCCAAAAAATATGGTATGGCGACATGGGAACCGGTCGACCAACCTTCGTGGCGGAAAGCCTGAAGCTCTCCGTCGATGGCGAGATGATCAACATTCCCCGATCAAAATACAAGCGACTGGCCAGCCAATGGCCGCCAAGTGATGGCCGGGGCTTTGAGCTTTCGAGAAAAGACGCTCAGCTCCGGCTAGAAATTCATGTGGGCGATGGCGCGCACGCCTGGACTGCGGGCTATGACTTCGATCCGGCAGCAAAGATACTTATTGGATCTTCAATGAAGAGCTACTAACCCGCTAACTCTCTCTCAGAAAGCAACCGAAACCTCAGCAGCTTTCTTTATAGTTTCCCGTGGAAATAGTTTTTCTTCCTCCGCATGTACCGAAAATTAATCCGTCAATCTTCACTCAATCTATCATGATCAAGAAACACGCTCCCCTCCTCATCATCGCCACCTTGTCACTTCTCGCTCCCTCCTGTGGTGAGGACTCGGACAGCGAACAACGCAAAAACAAGGCTGATAGCAGCTCGACCGAAACCACTCCGCTATCCTACGATCAAGCTACAGCCAAGGTATACGATGTTGTAAGTAAACTCTACAAGGAGAACCCGCAGCCCGCTTACATGAGTGACAAAGCCATTGATGCTCTGACGACCAAACACGGGAAACTCTATCAAAAGTATCTCGCAGATCTGAAATCCCATCCCAAACTTCAGGAGCTTAGAAACAGTGGGAAGCCTGGTGAATCTCAGGTCGATCGCTTCAAAAGCCTCGGCGAAGCGATGAAGCAGGGGCGTAGTATTCCCGAAATTGAGAGCATTCGGCAGGAGGCCGAAGAAACTCAACTCAAGGCCTGGCAATTGATGGCTGACTCTCTTTCAAGTGAGGAGAAGTTTGCCGACAAGGGTGCTGCACTCAAGGCGATCCTCAAGCGTATCAAGTGATGATATTACAGTTCGAAAAACTGCTCTTTGAAAGAGGCTAAAAAGGCCTTGGTAACCCCTCTCCTGCCTCTTTAGCCAAACCTGCCTTATTCCCCCGGCAATGCGATCTTGGTCTCACAGAGGCGGGAGACTTTTTCGAAGTCTTCCTGCGTGGAAAATGCGCTGCGCGGCAGGATAAAATATTGATCCTTGCTCAGGTAGAAAAGGATGCCCTTTGGCGAGAGGTAACGGTCATCGAAGTCCTTCCAGCTGAAGTCCTTCTCGTGAACTTCCGACTTCTGAGAAACACCAAAGTCGGAGAAAGACCAATTGAGAGCCTGCCCGGCCTGCGGGGAGGTTTTGGAACCGGCAATGAGGCGGTATTGCCAGAAAACTTTACGGAGGAAAAGAATGGGGCCGACCAGGATACATAGGATACCAAACTGAGGATCGCCCGCGAGAATCAGCGCAATCCCGATGGGAATAAGTGCCAAATAACAATAACGAATCACCACGAAGACCGGGTGCCGGTAGCGCATGTGCATCGCCGAGCCCAGCTTCAGGGTCGGGGCATCAAAGTAGCTCGTCGCGCGGATCTCGCTCATCGGCACAGATTATTACGGCTGCACACGGGGCAAGGCCTGGATCTCCGCTAGCGGAGAAAATAAGATCAGCCTACTGGCGATCATTGATCGCAGGGACCGGGGAAAGTTCAGCCGGGCCGACGTATTTCGTCAGCGGACGGTAGAGACGATTGTCATCCAGCTGCTCGAGAACCTGGGCAGTCCATCCGGCCATGCGCGCAATCGCGAAGATCGGGGTGAAAAGGTCAGTCGGGATATCGAGTGAGTAATAAACGGTCGCGGAGTAGAAATCGACGTTGGCATTCAGCCCCTTCTTCTCGCGCATGAGAGAGGCGATACGCTCGGACATATCGATCCACTTTGTTTCGCCAAGTTCCTCGGTGAGCTTGATCGCCATCTTCTGGAGATGAGGTGCGCGGGGATCGAGCACCTTGTAAACGCGGTGTCCGATGCCCATGATCTTCTTTTTATTGGCAAGGCAGTCCTCGACGTAAGCATCCACGCTTTCAAGATCACCGATTTCCTGGAGCATCTTAATGACGCCCTCATTTGCGCCTCCGTGGAGAGGCCCCTTGAGAGTGCCAATGGCGGAAGTCATTGCCGAGTAGATGTCGGAAAGAGTCGCGATGGTCACACGCGAAGAGAAAGTGGAGGCATTCATCCCGTGATCTGCGTGAAGGATGTAGGCGATATCGAGAGTCTTCGTCGCCGCTGTCGAAGGCTCCTCACCAGTCATGAGGTAGAGAAAGTGACCCGCTTCCGAAAGATCGTCACGCACCGGAGGAAGCTCCAGTCCCTGACGAGCGCGGTGGTAATAAGCTACGATGACGGGAGTCTGCGCCACCAGTGAGAGGGCAACCTCGCGGTTGGCCACCTGATCCGGCTCACCGATCTTGGCGCGCTTGTCGGAGAGACCCAGCATCGAGACGCCGGTGCGGAGCACATCCATGGGATTCGCGTCCTTCGGTGCGGCCTTCAGGAAATCGATCACTCCCTGCGGGATGGCACGGGTGGCGCGGAGCGATTTGGCAAAGTCATCCAGCTCAGACTGCGTCGGCAGCTTTCCGCGATGCAGGAGAAAGGTCACCTCTTCAAAGGTGCAATTCTCCACCAAATCATCAATCGAGTAGCCGAGGTAGGAAAGACGGCCATCCGCCCCTTCCACTTTCGAGAGTGCGGATTCATTGGCGATGACTCCTTCGAGACCTTTGGCGTAATCAGACATGGGAAATTTTTAAGTGAGATTGGTGAGAAATTAAGACGTGAAGAGATACGTCCACCCCCCATCAGGCGCAAGGGTTTCCCGCGAAGCCGGAGCGTTTTTTGATTTAAGAACCTTAAGTGTCTGACAGCATCCGTCTCGTGGAAACGGAATGGATTCTCGCCCTCGAAACCAGCGTCACTGATGCGACCCTCGCCCTCGCCGGTGATGGTAGGCTCCTCGCCGAGCGCACCTTCTCCAGTACCCGCTCCCAAGAATGCGATCTCTTCTTGCCGCTTCAGAAAATCCTTGGAGATCTCCCTGAAGGCGCCTCTCTCTCCGCGATCATCGTGGGCACCGGCCCCGGGAGTTACAATGGAGCCCGCGTAGGCATCGCTGCTGCCCAGGCCATCGCACAAGTTCATGACTGCCCCGTCGCCGGGCTCTGCTCCTTCGAAGGTGTGCAAACCGCACGCCAATCCCCCCTCTCTTTCGCCGTCGGAGATGCCAGACGCGGAAGCTTTTTTCTGATGCCGCTGGAGGATGGCCGCGCCACTGCCGCTCCAGAACTCCTCTCCCCGGAGGACTTCCAATCCCGCCTCGCCGGGTGTCACGGACCGAAGCTCACGTTCGAGGACCCGGCACGGCTCCCGGGAGACTTCGAAGTCGAGCACTGCCGCTCGACTGCCGATCTCCTTCTCGAAGCCTGGACCTCCCGCTCCGAAGAAGAACAAAAAGCGCTCATTACCACTCCTACAGAGGCCTTTTACCTCCGTCCACCGCACATCACGAAGTCGAAGAAAAAGCTCCTTTCTTGACGGGAGATCGATGTGCGCGATTCTCGCCCCATGGCAGAAGTCAATTCCACCTTCCAACTCAAGATCGGCGATTCCGCCCCAGATTTCACCCTGCCCAATTACAGCGATAACAGCGGAAACGAGCACTCGCTCACCTCCCTGACTGGCGAGAACGGCACCCTCGTCATCTTCGCCTGCAATCACTGCCCCTTTGTCGTTCTCCTCGCCGAGGCCATCGGGCATTTCGCAAATGATGTGAAGGATGACGGCATCGCCACCATCGCGATCAACTCGAACGACGTGGAAAACTATCCCGCTGACTCTCCGGAGAAGATGACTACCTTCGCCTCCGAATCCGGCTGGAATTTCCCCTATCTCTTTGATGCGGATCAGAAAATCGCCCATGCCTACAGCGCGGCCTGCACTCCGGATTTCTACCTCTTCGATTCCGGTCGCCGCCTCGTCTATGCCGGCCAATTCGATGCTGCCCGCCCCGGTAATGGCAAACCAATCACCGGCGCTGACATGCGGAAAGCGATCGAAGCTCTCCTCGCAAGAGAAGCTCCACTCTCACCGCAACTTCCCAGCAGCGGATGCAACATCAAGTGGAAGCCCGGCAACGCTCCGGCCTACTTCGGCTAGCTCTCGGATCGCTTCCAGCGGCGCGACTTCATTTCGAACCGCTCAAGGGTCTGCGGCGGAACCTGCTCAACAGGTATGCGCAGGCTAAAAACCTCCCGCAGCCGCTCCTCGAGTCCCACACAGCCCTCTCCCTCCGCCCGCAGACGGACCTCCGACATGGAGTCCCGCTCCTCAATGAGGACCTCATACTCCTCGATTCCCTCGACGGATCTCACTACTTCCTCTACCGCGCCGGGATAGAGATTCACCCCGCGCACGACGACCATGTCATCCGACCGACCAATAATGCCTCCCATCAAGGCAAAGTCGGAGTCCGGCCTCACCAGATCCCCGGTGCGGTAGCGGAGCAGGGGTGAGCCATGCCGGCCGAGAGTGGTGATGACGAGCTCACCCACTCCGCGCTCATCCTGATTAATGACCTCGCAGAAGTACGAACTGTGTCTCACTAAAAGACGATTTGGGTTTTCGCGATCCCCGACCGTGACCGGCCCGATCTCGGTCATTCCATGATGATCGATCACTTCAGCACCCCAGGCCAACTCCAGTCTTCTTCTTACTTCTGGCAGGCTTCCGCCGGGTTCTCCGGCTACGATTAATTTCTCCACTCCGAGTGAAGCTGCATTATCAGCCAGACCCGCCAGTCGCAATCCGTAGGTCGGAGTGCAGCACAGGATCTGCGGTCGCAGCCGCTCAATCATGGCCAGACGCTGTGCACTCGAAAGCCCACCCGCCGGGATGGTGCGGATTCCCAAATGAGCAGCCGATTCAAAGCCCGCCCAGAACCCCAGAAACGGACCAAAAGAAAATGGGAAGATCGCGGACTGCCCCGCCGTCACCCCGGCCATCTCCCAGACCCATTCCCAATTTTCCCTCACCCATTCCCAGCCTGTCCGGTCATCCAGCCAGGTCATCGGCTGCCCGCTGGTTCCGCTCGTCTGATGAAAGCGGGAATAATTTTCCAATGGAAAGGTGAGATTGGTCCCGTAAGGCGGATGAGTCAGCTGATCGGCGGCCAGCTCCGCCTTAGTGGTAAAGGGCACCTCTCTGGAAAATTCCGCGAGGCTGCTCACACCGGTAAGTCCGCCAAGTTTCGCAGTATAAAAAGGGTTCGCCGACAACGCCGCCAGCAGGCGATTTACTTCGCCGAGTTGCTGGACGGAATCGGGAGACATCGGAACTGATTTCAGTGGGTGAGGAGATACACGGCGAAGCTCCCCAGCCAATGATCACCCGCGTAGTGGCCGCTGAAGGTATCCGCTAATCCCGCCTTCTCATGAGCTTCGGAGAGCTGCAGAAAGGTTGCTTTAGCCTCGCCTTCCAGGGCACCGGCGACGCCGCGCATCGTCCAGGCCCGGTTGAGATTCAGCCCGACGAGGTGCACCAGTTGTCCGTCGGTGAAATCGCTCACGCTGACGGGTCTGGCGAGATTACCTAGGTCGAGCTTCGGAAAAAAGGCAGCCAGCCATTTGCGGAATTCTTCCTTCGGCAAGACGCGGCGCATGAGGTCAGCCTCATTCAGGCCGGCCGAGAAAAAATCGTTGCCGCTCGGTTCATAACGGACCGGATAGGCCGTGTCTCCGGCATAGAAGGCCTTGGCTTTCTCGATGAGGAGTTTCTCAAAATCGCCCGCCCCGGTAGCCCTCGCCCAATCGAGCATGAAGCCGAGGGCAAATGATGATTCCGGGTGGAAGCCACAGCGGACCGGCCAATCGAGCTTGGGGAGATAGGCGGTAGCATTCTTAACAATGACCGCCTCAACCGGGCGGTAGAATTCGGCCCAGCGTTTCCCCTGCTCATCGTCAAGAGAACGGAGTTCGCTGCCTAGTTTCAGAGCCCAAGCCCAGCCATACATCCGTTCAAACCAGGGATTGGCTGCGAGATAGTCGGCTTCCTTTTGAAGGTCGGCCTTGAGAAACTTTTTCTCTAGTGCTTCTCGTACTTCGGCATTCCAGGAGGCCTTGGGATAGAGACGGACCAGTCGCACCAGCGTCCAGTGTCCGTGCACCGAGGAGTGCCAATCGAAGTGCCCGTAAAAAACCGGAGTCATCTCACGGGGTGTTTTGGCATCAGAGGCGGAATTGAGGATGTTTCCCGGCTTATTGGGGAACTCACGGGTGAGCCCCGCGAGGGCCAATTCGACAAACTTCCCGGCATCTTCCTCGCTGAGGCGGTTTTGAGCAGTAGTGGACATGAGACTGAGAGAGCTTAGGAGTAGGATGAGGGCTTTCATTTACATCAATTCGATGGAGGTAAACTTCTTCAACGTCACCACCAACAACCAGAAAAGCGCGGTGGTGAGAAGGGCATTCACGCCCAGGGTAAGGTAGAATCCATAGCCCTTCCGGAGCATCCACGGGATGACGAGAAACATCGGGAGGGTCGGCAATACAAACCAGAAAGTGTAGTAGGCGTGGTTCGCGATAGACTCGATGCGGGTCGCTTCATCAGGGACCTTCGACTCATGGCGCATCCAGAGCATGGCCAGGATAGAAGTCAGGGGAAGGGCGATGAGGAGGGCGGAGAGCTTGTCACTGACCAGCTGGAGCTTCGTTACAAGGAGGATGATCACTGCGGTCAGAACGATCTTCACAACATCGAAGAGGCTCGGGGTGAGGACTTTGAGAAGTTCGGTTTTGTCCATTGCGATGCGACGACTTTGAGCCCAATCTTTCTCTCATGCAAGTGGCCCGATTGATTCTTCCTGCTGTCTCCATTCTTTCCTTCTCAGCCTGCTCGGCGGATCCTCCACAGAGCTTCGAGCCTCGTCCTCCACAGGTGCAGGGACGAACGACCTCCACAGCGCTGAAGCTCAGCGCGGCGCAGAAGGCTTCGATTGGGAAGAAGATCTGGCAGAATGAGTCTGGAGGAAAAGTCTCCGGGCTGACGGCCTGGAATAAGGGGGAAGAATTTCCCTCGATGGGGATCGGCCACTTCATCTGGTATCCGAAGGGATTTAACGGACGCTGGACCGAATCATGGCCGGAGTTCGTGAAGTTCGCAGTCGCGAGAGGTCACAATGTCCCTGCAGTAGGTCGGCAGGCCGATTGCCCGTGGCCGAATAAGGCTTCATTCACCCGGGATTTCAATGGTGTCCAACTCACCGGACTGCGGAATTGGCTAAAAGCAAACATCGCGGTGCAGACGGATTTCATTGCCTACAAATCCCGGGCTGCCTTACCCGCCATGCTCGCCAGCGCGCCAGTGGCCCAGAGAGCACGAATCAAAAGGAACTATGACAAGGTGGCCAGCACTGCGAACGGTGTTTACGCTCTGGTGGATTACGTAAACTTCAAGGGAGACGGGACAAACCACAAGGAAACGTACGCCGAACAGGGCTGGGGATTGAAATGGGTGCTGATGGAGATGCGGAATGTTTCATCCGGACAGGCGGCGGCGCGGGAATTCGCGGCTGCCGCCAAGCGGAGACTGGATCTCCGTATCAAGAACTCTCCAAAAGCCCGTGGCGAAGGTCGGTGGAAGGCAGGCTGGCACAATCGCTGTGACACCTACGCAAAGCCGCTCTAATTCGACTTCTTTTTCTGAAGCTGCGCCTTGATCTGAGCAGCAAACTTCCCGCGGGATGAGGCCGGATTGACCGCGATGATTTCATCGGCAGCGGCGATGGCTTGGTCCACCTGGTTACCGTGCCGGAGCGCGGCGAGTTTTGGAATGAGTGCCTTTTGCTTGAGGTCACCGTCAGGTTGATGCTCGGCGATGAAGGCATCGACCATGGAGACGACTTTATCGTAGGAATTCTTATGGAAGATGGCGCGGACGTCCTGATCGAGCTTCATAGCAGCCGCCTCCATGCGCCGCGTGCGTTGGAAGCCAAGAGTATCATCTGGGTCCTGTTTTTCGATCTCCTTGAGTTCAGCCGAGTAGAGGTCCAACGAGACCTCGGTAGGGGATGATTTCAGAATTTCGATAAGAGCCTTTGCGCGCTCCAGGCCATCTTTCGCATAGGCAGCCCGCATGGCTTCTTCCCTCTGTTTGCGATTGGAGGCCTTCTTGAGAAGATGTTCTGCATACCCCTCCGGCCCTGTCGCGAGGGCTCCGGTTTCCTTCTCAAAAGGACGCCCCTTTTTGTCGAGGTAGAATGCGGTGGGATAGCTTTCGACACCGAATTTTTTGGCAATGGGAATATTACCAGCCAAAGGATCAGTCATCCCGGGCTTTTTCATGAGAGGCACATCCAAGTGAAGGAGAACGAATTTTTCTCCCGTTGCCGTTTGAAATGACTCTTGTGATAGCACTCTCTTTTGAAGCTGAACACAGGCACCAGAAACTTTCAGCGAAGTAAAGATGAGGAAGATATCCTTATCCTCTGACAGCGCAGCTTTTCTGGCCTCGTCGAGATCCTTCAGCCAGACGTCCTCCGCAGCTCCCGCATAATCGGCCATCATGAGGAAGGCCAACGCACAGGTCAGCTTAGCCTTTGTTTTTGACGTGAATACCCTTTTAACAAAACCTTGAAGGCTATTCTTGATCCAATGAGATCCACTCTTGAGGCAAGTGGTCATCTTGGATTTCGCCAGGGACCCCGTCAGGTGAGGTTGGCAGTAAGAAAAGGAATTCATTTTCCTTTTTTGATATC
>CALBVA010000146.1 GCA_937969125.1 uncultured Verrucomicrobiales bacterium
CTCATGGTTGGCATGAAAGATGCTTTGGTCGGTCTGTCGGTGGGTCAATTGCTCCCTCCGGCACCAAGCAACCACGATATGAACACATCTCTAAAAATGATGAAATCGCCTGGAATCCTCCTCGCGACCCTGCTGCTGGCCACCGGATCACTCCGTGCTCAGGATGCCGACCCGGTCCTCAATTCCGGTGATACTGCCTGGATGATGACCGCCACGGTCCTCGTCCTCCTCATGACCCTCCCGGGCCTCGCTCTCTTTTACGGTGGGCTTGTCCGGAGTAAGAACGTCCTCTCCATCCTCGTGCAATGTTTCGCGATGGCTGGCATCATGTCTCTGATCTGGATCACCTTCGGCTACGCCGTCGCCTCGGGGCATGCCCAGGCTGGCGGACTCTGGGGCTGGGACTCCACTAAGGTCATGCTTGGCCATCTCACGACCGAAAGCTTAAACAGTGGTCACCCCGAGAGTGTCTGGATCACCTTCCAGATGACTTTCATTATTATCACGCCCGCACTCATCGTCGGTGCTTTCGCCGAGCGTATGAAGTTCTCTGCGATGCTCATCTTCTCAGTCATCTGGACCGTCTTCTCCTACCTCCCGGCCTGGCATCAGGTCTGGAATGGAGGCTTCCTCCACGGAGGGGATGCGGGTAACTGGCTCTTCGGAGCAGGTGAGGGGGCTATTGACTTCGCGGGTGGCAATGTCGTTCACATCAATGCTGGCGTCGCCGGTCTCATTGCCTGCATCTTCCTCGGCAAGCGCCGTGGATATCCCGGGCCTTCCGTTGCTCCTCACAATGTTCCCCTCGTCCTCATCGGTGCGGCTCTTCTCTGGGTCGGCTGGTTCGGTTTCAATGCCGGAAGCGCCGGTGCTGCCGATGGCGTCGCCGGAATGGCCATGCTCACCACGCAAATTGCTGCAGCTTCTGCCGTGACCGTCTGGCTTGCCCTTGAGTGGATCATTTCAAAGAAGCCCACCGCCGTGGGTGCCGCCACTGGCGCGGTCGCCGGCCTGGTGGCAATCACCCCCGCTGCGGGAACTACCACCGTGGAAGGCGCACTCATCATGGGTGCCGTTTCCTCGTTGGCTGGTTACTTCATGGTCAGCAAGGTCAAGCAGGCCTTCAACTATGATGACTCGCTCGATGTTTTTGGTGTCCACGGCATCGGCGGCATTGTCGGAGCTCTCCTCTCCGGTGTCTTCCTTCGGGAGGGGGAGAGTGGCAGCATTCTTGTCCAGCTGAAGGCTGTTATGTTTACCGTGGTCTGGAGTGCCGTCGTCGCCACAGTGGCTCTCTTCATCGCCCGCATTGTCTGCGGTGGTCTCCGGGTGAGTGAGGATGTGGAGCACGCCGGTCTCGATCTCAGCGAACACGGTGAGGAAGCTTACAATAGTGAATCCCACTAAATCGAAAGTTTAAAAACTTCTTCAAAGCGAAGGTCGATTGCGACCTTCGCTTTTTCTTTGGGCGGGTCTCATGGATTTCATGAATTCCAGTAATGATGACAAAAGGTCTCTTTGTTTCATGTGTTCCGCTCAGTAGGGTAAGAGATCCTTGGCAAAATTCTAGGAGGGGTAGGCGTTGGAGAGGGTTTTATTCGGGCGAGTTTATTTTTAAAATTCCCTTAAAATAAATGAAAGTAATTGTTGCAGGATGGCATAGCAGGTGCTCTAATCCGCCCGTCATGAAAAAGACATCCACTATTCTTGCGATCGGTTCCGGTCTTCTTTTCAGTCATGCACAGGCTGAAATTGAGTCGGAGTTCCATGTTGGTTACAACAGCCAGTACTTCTTCCGCGGCGTCGACCTCGGTGACGATGCTTACGAGTATGGTCTCCAGGTGTCGGGTTCCTGCGACTGCGGCCTTGATTGGTCCGCTGGTATCTGGTCCATCTCCCCTGATAACGGCCCCAGCACCACTGGTGTTGTTGACGAGCTCGACATCTTTGCCTCGGTCTCCAAGGACTTCGGCGGAGTGACAGTTGCCACTGGTTTCACCGCATACACCTATGACGGTAGCGCTCCTGATGACGCTGAAGTCTTCCTGGGCCTCTCCGGTGAGCAGTTCGGACTTTCCTACGGCCTCACCGCGTTCTTCGGAACCGACGGTGTCCTTGAGGAGCAGATCCTTCTTGAAGGTAGCCTCGGCTACAGCTTCGACATCAACGACAAGGTTTCCGCTTCTGTCGGAACCACCTTCGGCTACATCGCTGACGAAGGTGAGGCACTCTATGCCTCCGAAGATGGCAAGGCATACTTCATCGCCACCTTTAGCCTCGACATCGCACTCAGCGAGGAGATCACCCTTTCTCCTTACGTTTCCTATGTCGATTCCTACGGTCAGACCATCAATGCTGGCACCAACTACGCCGACGGCGTGATTGGCGGAGCCAAGCTTTCCTTCTCTTTCTAAGAGTCGGGTCGATTTAAAATCATTAAAACGTGAGAGCGGGATCTTCGGATCCCGCTCTTTTTTCGTTGTGCGCCCGTTAGGGCGCGCTGACTTGGGGTTTAAAGTCCTCTGTGGGCCTCGATAGAGGGGAGCCACTAGCCGGAGGGCAAGGTGTCCGCTGAAGGAAGCGGTAGGCAAAACACTACGTTTTGATGATGTCTATGCGACAGCGATGAGTGTGGAGAGGTTAGTGCGCATTACCCCGGGGGCATAAGGAGCATCCTCTGGTGCCAATGGAAGCCTCCGCGCACCAGGCGAAAGAAACTCATGGGGCTGATCTCAGTGAAGAAACCGCCTCCGCAAGTTCCTACAATGGCCCGCGGACCGCTGGTGGAACAGCGGAACCAGTCATATGAACCTTGCGATCTAGAAGAAAACCTTTGATCAACTAGGTTTGGTTAACCTGCAAGAACGGGTCCGCAACCTTGAGCAGACCTTGTTGAGATGAAGCCGCCGTACTACGGAATTGTATGGCCGGTGGTGTGAGTGGCGGCGGAGGTGACCCCGCCGCCTACTCGATACTTGATTTTTCGAGATCTCTAGCTCGCGTCTTTTTTAGCCGCAGCGAGGGCGGCGGCTTTTCCGCGAGCGACTTCTTTCCCGTTGCGATCTACGAGGACGTAGCTTGGGAAGCCTAGGCGTCCGTCAGGGAAGTAGGGAGTTACGAGCGTATTGATATCGACATCTTCTTTAAGAATCATCGGCCATGGTTGCTGGTAGGATTGAGCCCAAGTTATGGCCGCCTCTTTAGTATTGTCCCACGAGAGGTGGATGAGTTCGAGGTCTGGATTGGTGGCGATTTCTTTTTGGTATTGTTCCGCAAACTGAGGAACTCCAGCTCTGCAGGGGCCTCACCAACTGGCTGAAAAGTAAAGGAGGAAGTATTTAGGAGCTGCTTCGAGTTCGTGTTTTACGAGCTTTTTCCCGTCGAGCTTCTGTAATTTCCCGAAGGCTTTTCCGAAGTCGCTTTCTGCGAACTCGGCGGCGGCCTTCTTGTTCTCTGCAATAGCGGCTACTTTGAGTCCTTCCGCTTTAGCCCATTTTTGATCTTCTTCAGAAAGGATCGCGAGTTTGAAGGTGCGTTTGTTGAAGCCTTGTTTAACGGTGAAAGAGTCACCAGAAGAGGAGACAAATTCTCCTTCGAATGTTTTTGAGCCATCTGCGCTGGTCCAGGTGCGCGCCGAGCCGGAGCTGAGAAGCGCGAGGGACGAGATGGCCATGATCAGAGTCTTTTTCTTCATGATTTCATTCGTAGAACGTCGTAAAAGTGAGGTTTTATTCTGAAATTTTGAGGTTTTAGGATTTTAAGGGAGCCTCCGAAGACCCTGAGATTAAGCGCTATCTTTGAGTTTTAAAATTTTTTGATCACTTGTTGAGTTCAAAAATTCCTGAGTATCACACTCTAATAGGTAGTCCTCATGAGCCTTGGAGTAGTAGTTGCTGTCGGCCTGGAC
>CALBVA010000147.1 GCA_937969125.1 uncultured Verrucomicrobiales bacterium
CGCCGAGGAGATACTCGTCGAGATTGTTAAATCCATCCTCATCGCTGTCATCGGTTTCACTGGCTCCAGCCAGCCCGAGATCAGCGAGGTAGTCCGCGAAAGTCCCTGGGATAAAAGCCGTGAAATCCTGTGCTCGCTCAGCGACGGATCCGAATGGGGTAAATAAATTGGGCGAGCCGAAGGTCGAGCTGGAGGAGCCGTCATCGTAACCCGCGATGTCGTCCGAGGCATCATCAATGGAGGCGATCATTGGTGAAGGATCACCTTCCAACTCGAAGATCTCGCTGCTGCTCACTCCGCTGATGGGAGCGATGCCTTCGCCCGCTGGGCCGAAGATGGTGACTCCGGCGGCATCCTTGATCACGAATTGGGTGCCATTGGAATCGATGTCCAGCGCAGTCAATCCAGTGACTGAGATGAGATCGGTTGAGCCAAGAAAAACATTGCTCCAAGCATAACCACTACCAGCGAGATCATTCACCCGGTTCAGTTCGGTATCCAATCCTCCCCCGGCTGTGTCTTCATCGATAAAGGTGAGGAGGGTGCCATTGGCGACGGAGGACCAGGTCGCGGCGTCATTCAGCTCGATGACGGTGGCGGCGGTGAATTCACCATTCTCGCTCTTGCCCACCGCAATGGTCCAGCCGGTGAGATCGGTTGTGCCGGCGATGCCACTTCCAACGACCGCGAGTTCGAACCAATTACCACCATTTCCGGCGATTCGGCCGAAGTGGGAATCAGATGAAGCAGGTGCACCATCGCTGTCTGTGCTGGCTGTTCCTCCGTTCAGGAAGTTCGTAGCGCTGACGGCATTGTATTCATTGAGAATGATCGGCGGTGCGGGATGAAGGACCTCCAGCTCGAAGACGAGGTATCCATTATTGTTGGTGGTCTGGTTGTTTTCTGAAATTAAGGAAACCTCGTACTTCCCGATGTCCGCCGGAGTGAGTGGGCGGTTATTAACGAGAGAGATGGTGCTACCGCTGACGGAAAAATCGAGAAAATCAGGCAGGGGAAGGGACTCCACAGTCGTCGCTTCGCCGCCCGGAGAGCTAAAGGTAATCTCTGCAGAATAACTGCCACGGACGGTTTGGCGTGGGAAGTCATTCGAAAAATTCGGCGGAGTCGAGCTGCTGCGGTAGGGCGAGAGCTGCTGGATCATGGTGTTTCCGCTCCAGACATTCGGCGCGCCAAAGGAGGAGGAATTGCCATCGTCATAGGTGATCGCCAGTGGGGTGGTCCCGGCAGTCGGTTCGGCCTCCAGTTTATAGACTTCGGTATCGCCGACGGTAAGGAGTTCGTCGCCGATGCTATTGGCATCGGTATCGCGAAGGCCGATGGACTCGCCGCTAGGGCCGTAAACGATGGCGTCGAGGGAATCGAGCAGGGTGACCCGCGTGTTGTTGCTACCGAGGGCTGGATTGTCGTTCGGATGTTCGCTGGCATTCTGATCGATGAGGATGGGGTCATACATCCAGATATTGCTCCAGGTGTATCCAGTATCGGTGAGATCCGAGGGTTGATTAAAAAAGGTCCCGGCAGTCAGGCGATCAGCGGTGAAGGTGAGAATAGTCCCGCTCACTACTCTGGCGAGGGCCGAGTGGCTGGAGAGCTTCAGGCGGCGGGTCTCCTCGTCACTCTCGATGAGGATGGTCCAGTCGCGCAGATCAACGAAATCTCCGGTGGCACTGGTGGACCCGGTGACGAAGAACTCGATCCAAGGACCGCCATTTCCGGCAACGCGGCCGAGGGTGGTATCCCTTGCGGCGCCGATGTCATTGGCATCTCCACCGCCGAGGAAGAGGCCGTCCTTCACCGCATTGTATTCATTTAGAATGATCGGACTACTGGAGGGGAGGACATTGAGAGTGTATTCCTGGCTGGAGTTACGGCCAGTATTGTCGCTGGCTTCCACGGTGAAGGTCATGCTGTCAATCTCCCCGTCTGGTGGTGTTCCGGTTAGGCTGCCTGTGCCATCGCCATGATCCGTGAGGCTGAGCCAGGCCGGAGCCGCCGTGATAGCCAGAGTGACGGTGTCGTCGGGGTTCGGATCATCGGCGCGGACCCGGAAGTCGAGATCTGCGAGAGCTTCTCCCACGATGGCGCTGGTGAAGAAAGGTGCGGAGAAAATGGGCGCGAGTGGTTCGGGGAGATCTGCAGTAGAGCCCGGCGAGCCAATGTCCTCGCCGGGGTCATCGCTCTCGTAGGCTCCGAAAAGCCCCGTTGTGCTCAGTCCTCCTGGAACGGCATCACCATTATTAAAGCGGGCAAAGCTGCGGCCCTCGGTTGCGGTCCCGTAAGAAAAGGAATCGATTGAGTTACCGCCGGAAGAGAAGAGGTTTACGGTGTCTCCGCTTCCTCCGAGGCCGGGAAAATTATCCAATTCCGCCTCGGTGATGATGCGGACCGTCGCCGGGATGTTCCAGAGCGTGCGGAAGGCCGTTTCGCTATCTTCGCGGAGGACGATCAGAGAAGTTCCGGCTTCGAGGCTGAAGGAAGGCAGCGAACCGGAGGCTCCGGGAGTGTTGTCCTCATCATCGAAGGTTAGGCCGCCCACGTTCACGGCTGAGTTGCCGGTATTGGTGATCTCGAACCAGTCGCCATTGGCATCATTGTTAGAGTGGGCACTATTAGGCATGACCTCGGTGATGCGGAGTTGAGCGCTCAGCGGGAGGAGCGGCAGGGTGAGGAAAGTGAGGGCGGCGGATGGCTTCATAGCGGTAAGATGATGAGAGGTGGCGTGCGTGGGAAGGGGAAAGAATTGACGAAGGTGTGACGGGTGGGAGAGTGGGGCATGGTTGTCGCACTCGCTTCACTAGGGACCGGCATTGTTGTCGGTTTGATTTTTTCCGCGTTGAAATTGCCCCTGCCCGCGCCGCCGGTGCTTGCAGGGATCTTGGGAATTGTGGGGATCTTTCTCGGCGGGGAGATCTGGAAGCAGGTTTCGGAACGGTTCTTTTCATAATCGCATGATTCCACAGGAAATCATCCGGAAAAAGAGGGACGGGCAGGCCTTGTCACGGGAGGAGATCGCTTTTTTTGCGAAAGGGATCGGGGACAATTCCATCTCGGAGGGCCAGATCGCGGCCTTCGCGATGGCGGTTTTCTTTAACGGAATGTCCTTGGATGAACGCGTGGCTCTGACCGAAGGGATGCGGGACTCGGGTGAGATTCTCAGCTGGCCCGGCATGGACGGACCAGTCATCGATAAGCACTCGACCGGCGGGGTGGGGGACAATGTCTCCCTCATGCTGGGGCCGCTGGTGGCCGCGTGTGGAGGATATGTGCCCATGATCTCCGGTCGGGGACTGGGGCACACTGGAGGGACGCTCGATAAGCTCGACAGCATTCCCGGCTATCAAACCATGCCGTCCAATGCGAAGTTTCGCGAGGTTGTGAAAGCCTGTGGCGTCGCGATCATCGGCCAGACCGGTGACCTCGCTCCAGCAGACAAACGCTTTTACGCCACCCGTGATATCACCGCGACGGTGGAATCGCTCGATCTCATTACCGCTTCGATTCTCTCGAAGAAATTGGCGGCGGGATTGGAGGCTCTCGTGATGGATGTGAAGACCGGGAGCGGAGCCTTCATGGCGGACTACGAGGATGCTCGTGCGCTCGCGGAGAGCATCGTGGGTGTCGCGAATGGCGCAGGTGTGAAGACCAGTGCACTAGTGACTGATATGAATGAACCCCTCGCCGGAGCGGCGGGAAATTCTCTGGAAGTTCTCGATGCCATCCGCTTCCTCCGCGGTGAAGGGACCCGTCCCCGCCTTGAATCAGTCGTCATGTCCCTCTCCGCTGAACTCCTCGTGCTCGGTGGGCTGGCCGAAACACGCGAGCGGGCCCGGCGTGACCTCAAGCGCGCTCTCGACTCCGGAAAGGCTGCCGAGATCTTCGGACGCATGGTCTCCGGACTGGGCGGGCCGGGAGATCTCGTCGAGAAGTCGGAAAGGCACCTGCCGACCGCTCCCATTCAGATCGAAGTTCGTGCTCCGGAAGTTGGTTGGATTGACCGTATCGATACTCGTGAACTCGGAATGGCGGTCGTCGAACTCGGCGGTGGACGTCGACGTGCCGAAGACCCCATCGACTACGCCGTCGGCCTGAGTGGCTTTCTTGATCTCGGTGATCAGGTGTCCAATGACGACCCGCTCTGTGTTATTCACGCCAATTCGGAGGAGGACGCCCGTCGCGCTGCGAGCCGGGTCCAAAATGCCATCACCCTCAGCGATTCCCCCTCCGGCGGTCAACCGGTGATCTACGAGACCATCGAAGGCTGATTTCCCTGCTAAAGAAAAAGACCGCAGGCGAACCTGCGGTCTTTCGGGGATTGTTGGTTTTGCTTGAGGGGGAGGATCAATTACTCAGCGTAAGCAGGAGCGCCATGCTCGGCGACATCCAGACCTTCTGCTTCCTCCTCGGCGTCAACGCGGACACCCATGATCATCTTCAGCAGGAAGAACACTGCGAAGGAGAAGACAAAGGCAAACGAACAGACAGCGAGGATACCATAGACCTGGGGCATGAGAGCCTTATCTCCGAGAATCGCGCAAGCGAG
>CALBVA010000148.1 GCA_937969125.1 uncultured Verrucomicrobiales bacterium
GAGATGGGTCACCACCACGCGCAGGCCAATCGGAAAAGCTGAGAGACGAGCGACGCCCGAAGGATTGGTTACCAATTGATTGCGGTCTTCGAGGAAAATCATGGCGGGATGAGAGGTCGAGGTTTCGACCTTATGAGGGAATCGCAGATGCCTTAAATTCCCCGTTTCTGTTCCTTGCATCACAGTGGTTCTGCCTTCAATCTCTCCATAGTATGAAGGTATTTTCAAAAGCTGCTCTCACCCTTGTCTCTCTGACGATTCCCCTAACCCTGCAGGCCCGTGAATGGACCGCGACTGATGGTCGGAAACTCCAAGCTGAATTCGTCTCTTCCGAAGATGAGATGGTCACCTTGAAACTCGATTCCAATGGCGAGGAAGTCACCTTCTCCGTGACCCGGCTTTCGGATGAGGATCGAGCTTGGATCATCGCGAAGCAGGTTGAATTGGCAAAGGAAGAACAAGAGGGCGCGAAGGCTGTTGAAAAAAAGTCCGGAGAACTCGATCCCGAGCTTACAAAACTCCTCAACGGTAATTGGGAGACTGCCGAACATGACGGCCTGCCCTACTCCATTTTTGCAGGCGAGGAAATTAGCCCCACCAAGACCTACCCATTGGTCGTGGCTCTCCATGGCAAGAGTTCCAACAAAAAGAACGGGAAGCAAGATTGGATCATCAAGCCCTACTTCCAAGGTGATCGCTACAAGAAGAATCCGGCCATCCTCGTAGCTCCGCTGTGCTACCAACCCTTCGGAGAGAGCGGCACCGGCTGGAATAAGGAACCCGGCAAGAAGGTGCTGTCACTTATTGAAAAACTCATTGAAGGGCTGCCGGTGGATCCAAAGCGGGTCTATCTCTACGGCTACTCAATGGGCGGTAGCGGCGCGGTGACATTAATCCAAGCTAAACCAAAGCTTTTTGCGGCAGGAATCGTGATCTCGGGATCGACTGACGGCAAAGCAGCCCGAGCCTTTCGAAGTGTTCCCGTCTGGGCTTTCCACGGTGGCTCGGATAAAGTTGTGCCACCCAATAGCATGCAGCTGCTTGCACGTAGCCTCTCGCGCACGAAAAAATTCAAGTATACCGAGTTCGAAAACGCTGGACACAGCATCCTGGGCAAGGTTATGAATGACGAAAAAGTGCACGAGTGGCTCTTCGCGCAGAAGAAGAAATGAAGAAAGCTTACCCCATAATAATGAGGGAAAAGTGGCGGACAGGGTGGGATTCGAACCCACGGTACGCTTGCACGCACACACGCTTTCCAAGCGTGCTCATTCGACCACTCTGACACCTGTCCGGTTTGTTCCGCAGAACCGCCTGTTTGGTCGAGGCGGGCGGAAGCTATCCAGCTCTTTTGACTCTGGCAATACCGAAATCACATTTATTCTCCGCTTCCGTGCTTTTAATTTCCCCCTTACTGTTTACTAATCCTAATCAACCCCAAAAGTGACAAAGGCTATGGAAGTTCAGGAACGCTATGAAATTCGCCGCAAGCTCGGCCAAGGTGGAGTCGGTGCGGTCTACGAAGGTTGGGATACCCAACTCGGCCGGAAAGTTGCGATCAAACGTCTTCTCAGTGAGGACGAGGATCAGTCCGAGGAGAAGGTCGAGGAGCTGCTCCGCGAGTGCCACTCCCTCTCAGCGTTAAATTCACCTAACATCGTTTCGCTTTTCGACTTCGGGCAGGATAGCGACGGCCCCTTTGTGGTCATGGAACTTCTCGAAGGTGAAACCCTGGAGGAGATTATCAATCGTGCCCCATTTACGGAACAGGATTTCCTTGTCCTCGCCGAACAGTCGCTGGAAGGCATTCTCGCTGCACATGAGGAGCACCTCCTCCACCGTGATCTGAAGCCCTGCAACTTTATGATGACCTGGCTGCCCAGCGGCCGGATGCAGATTAAGGTTCTCGACTTCGGGCTCGCCAAGTTCGCCGTCGAGCCGACCAAGCAGACCATCGCCCACGGAAATGCTCTCTTCGGCTCCATTTACTTTATGGCACCGGAGCAATTTGAACAATTGCCCCTCGATGCCCGCACCGATCTATATTCTCTGGGCGCGGTCTTTTATTATGCTCTGACCGGTGCCTATCCCTTCGATGGTGACTCGGTGGCCCAAGTGATGGCCGGGCACCTTACCGGACGCTACAAGGATCTCCGTGAATACCGGCCGGATATTAAACCAGCCCTTTGTAACTGGGTGATGTCTCTCATGTCCCGCGATCCTGATGACCGACCGGACTCAGCAGCCGTGGCACTGGAGCAATTTAGCGGAGTGCTTCAGGGAACTTTCGATCCGGCACCGCCGGAGCAAACCATCGAAGTCACTTCTCCGGTGAATTTGCAGGCGACTAGCGATCTCCGGCCGAATCCCACCTCTCAAGTGAATCTGCAGCTACCGGGATCCCAAACACACACGGGGCCTGTGAGTCTGAAAACCGATTCTCATTCTCTTCCTGGACAGACCCCGACCGGATCCGTCAACCCTTGGAATCAGAGCGACAATAAAATCTTTAGCCAAAAGGAAAAAGACAGCTTTCCAAAGTGGATTATCTTCGTCGGAGTCGGACTTGCCGCCGTCGTCCTCATCGCCATTCTTGCCTCCCTAGGCGGAAAGGATGACCCAAAGGATACTGAGATCACCACTGACGCCAAGAAGCCTCAGGAAAAGGAGATCGTGCGTCTCTCCGGTGCGGAAATGCGCCGGAAGCTAAGCTTACCTGCAGGGGTCAATGCCCTCCTCGCACGGCGAGACAAGGATCAGGATGGCGAACTAACTATCGAAGAATTTGCCAGTTTCGCACCCACCACCCGACAGCGAAAGCTCCTTGAAGAATACTTCCCAATAATTGACCGTAACGGAGATGGTCGCCTGTCCAATAACGAACTCAATCTCGCTTACCGCTACCGGGGTTAAGCACATCCCTCTCAGGGATCCTTGATTAATTTCCTCTAGGGCGGGTTTTTGTCGATCCCATGACATCGAGCACCGTTTTAAAGCGGTCAAAGTTCGCCTGATCGGCATCACAGAGAATTTCGTGACATTCTCTCACGTGGTCCTCTTTTTTCTCGGCCTCAGTTGACTCGCACGGGGTCTGCAGCTCAGCTCGAATTTCCTCCAGTCGGGCATTATCCCAGGGAGTGACTTCCGGCTCGATCTCCATAAGATGGACTAGGCCCAGTTCGATCAATGACGCCTTCGTCTTATCACTGGTCCCGATCACCTTCAGACTTCCCCTGCCCGCTTTGCGAACACGCATTCCAATCCCGGCGAGCATTCCCATAAAGGTGGAATCCATGGCGAGACACATTTCCAAATCCACCACAAAGTCCCTCGTGCCTTTTTCGAAGGCAGCCTCAGTGACACTTTTGATGATCGAGCTTTCCTGAAACGTCCCGCGCCCATCAGGCCTGATCCAGAGGGTCGAGTCGATGAGGCGGGTGTAGATCTTGGAGGGAGTTTTCAAAACAATCCTTTCCAAACGATACCTTTCTTTTCACCACGGTCAACGAATGTCGCATGCTCCAGTGAAATGAATTTCTGCGAGTTTCTTGCACCGGTCAAAATTCGCGTCGATCTATACTCCATCGCTCCCTATTCTGTAAGTATGCCCGCAGGAGGAAAAAGGAAGAAGATCAGCAGCATCACCGTTCAGGAATTTCTGGAGCGCCACGGGGAAAGCCTCGAACTCACCCTCGAACACCCCGTGGTAGGACTGAAACGAAAGATTGAGGAGCCATCGGTCAATCGCCCCGGCCTCGCGCTCTCGGGCTTCTTCAGCTACTTCGCCAAAAAACGAATTCAAGTCCTCGGAAACTCCGAGAATTCCTACCTGAAGAAGCTCTCGACAGAGGTGCGTCTTGATCGCTTTCGCCAGCTTTGCGAGCAGGACATCCCCTGTATCGTCGTCGCCCGCGGCCATGAGCTGCCGGACGCCCTCATGGATGTGGCACGAACAAAGGAGATCGCCGTCATCAGCTGCTCCCAAGCCACCATGAGCTTTCTGAATGCCGCGACCATCAAACTTGAGACCGAATTCGCCCCTCGCACCGTCCTCCACGGCTGCATGGTGGATTATCGCGGAATCGGGGTGCTCATTATGGGTAAAAGCGGTTCCGGTAAGAGCGAAACCGCCATCGGCCTGCTGGAAAAAGGAGCAGCCCTGGTCGCGGATGATTCGGTACTAATTTCACAGATCAGTGGCGAGCTTCTGACCAGCGCCAAGGAATTCGCGCGGGGATATCTGGAGATGCGGGGCATTGGGATCATCAATGTCGCCAATCTTTACGGGCTCTCCGCTATTCGTCCGGAAAAGCGGCTGGATCTCGTCGTCGATCTGAAGCCGGAAACTGATTTGAACAAGGTCGATCGGCTGGGAATCCAGCAGAAGAAATACCGCATCCTCGATGTCGAAGTTCCGCTCGTGGAGATTCCGGTCGCTCCCGGACGTGACACGGCCCGTCTGATCGGCGTGGCGGCATTGGACCTCCAGCTGCGTAGAATCGGCTATGACATGGCGGATGAATTCAATCGGCGTCTCATGGAAACCATGACCGACGGGCGCGGCGAAAAGGCATGAATGCTGCATCACGTAGTGGAAAATAATTGTCTTTTCCGAAATCGCTCGATTCTCCACACTACGCCCACACACAAGATATTGCTTCATGCCTCAAAAAGACTTCACCATCACCAATAAGCTCGGAATTCACGCCCGCCCTGCGGCCCAATTCGTGAAACTCGCAAACAATTACCCCTGTGAGATCATGGTGGAAAAAGATGATGATGAGGTGGATGGAAAAAGCATTCTGGGGTTAATGATGCTGGCCGCCGGGCACGGCTCGGTGATCTCCGTAACAACCGAGGGTGAAAAGGCCGAGGAGGCTCTCGCTGCCCTTGGTGAACTCATCGCCCGCGACTTTGAGGAAGTGGCTTCGGTTTGATCAAAGCCACTCCTGATTTCTCTACAAGAGCCTGTTATTGACCGTGCGGAAATCTCCCGCCACGGTAGATTTTGTCTTAATGTTAACTTCGATTCCAGACGAGGCTGCTAATCTACCGGATCATCCCGAGCAGATTTTCCACGGCACTCCGGTGTCCCGTGGCATCGCCTTCGGACCGGTCCAGGTCATTGCTCGAGGGTTTTCAGCTCCGGATGTCCGCCCGATTCAGGCTGATCAGATCGGAGGGGAAAAGGAGCGCTTTGAAAAAGCCATCGCCATCACCCAGCGACAGTTAGCGGGTCTGCAGGATCGCATCGGCGACATCGCAGGCGCTGAGGAGGGCCTCGTCTTTGAAGCACATAGTATGGTGCTGGATGACCCCAGTCTCCTGAAGCGGGTCAAGGAATCCATCGAGACCCGGAAACAAAATGCCGAATACTGCTTCTATGCGGTAATGCAGACCTTTCTGGAGGCCATGCGCCGAGTTTCTGATCCCTATCTACGAGAACGAACGATCGACATCGAGGATGTCTGTGAGCGGGTTCTCCGGAATTTTGACACCAATAAACCGGCAGAGGAAACCTATGGGACGGACTCCCCTCACCTCCTGGTCACCTATGATCTCACCCCATCGGATACCGCCTCGATGGATCGGGAAAAGCTCCTCGGCTTTGTCACCGAGGCCGGTAGCGTGAATTCGCACACCGCGATTCTGGCCCGCGCTCTGGGAATCCCGGCCATCGTCAGCCTGGGCGGGGCGATCCTTGACACTACTACCCTGGCACCGGCCATCCTCGACGGCTACACTGGAAAATTCATTGTCTATCCCTCACCGGAGACCACGAGATACTACGAGAATCTCGCCAAAAAACGGCGTCTGGCACGGGAAGCCCTGGAATCTCTTCGTGATCAAGAGAGCACTACGCGTGACGGTCGCCACATCACCCTTTCGGCGAATATCGAGTTCACCCATGAGCTGGATCTCGTCAATGAGAACCGCGCCGAGGGAGTCGGGCTTTTCCGCACCGAGTTCTTCCTTCTAGAGTCCTCCACTCCGCCAACGGAGCCCGAACAGACCGAGATCTACCGCGAACTTGCCAAGGGAACAAAAGGACATCTTGGTATCATCCGCACTCTGGACTCCGGCGGAGATAAGCTGGCCACCGAAGAGCTAATGGAGCCAGAGCCCAACCCCTTCCTTGGGTGGCGTGGCATCCGGGTGTCCCTGGATCGGCAGAATTTTTTCAAGGAACAGCTCCGCGCCATCCTGCGTGCCAGTGCTGATGGAAAACTGGGCATGATGTTCCCCTTCATCTCCGGGCTGACCGAAGTATACCGCTGCAAAGAGCTTGTGCACGAATGCATGGAGGAACTGACTGCCGCAGGTGAAAGTTACGATCCGGATCTTCAAATTGGCGCGATGATTGAGATCCCATCCGCCGCCCTCATCGCAGACGAAATCGCCAAAGAAGTTGATTTTCTCTCCATCGGGACCAACGATCTCATCCAATACACCGTCGCAGTTGATCGCATCAACCACCGTGTCGCAAAACACTATCGTGCCTCCCACCCCTCGGTGATCCGACTCATTAAGATGACCTGCGACGCAGCTAAGCGCGCCGACATCTGGACCGGGGTCTGTGGCGAAATGGCTACCGATCTTACCCTCACTCCCCTCCTCGTAGGTCTGGGCGTGGATGAGCTATCAGTCGGCCCACATGAACTCGCACCGGTTCGTAAGGCCCTGCTTTCGCTCGACTACGCTGAGTGTCGGAAGTTGGCCAAGACAGCCCTCACCCTTCCAACCAGCCGTGAGGTCTATGACATTAGCCGTGCGGCTGCCGAGGCGGCATATGGAGACCTCTTCGAGGACGTCATTGGCGGCTGAAAAAATGGAAGATGATTTTTTGGAATAAAAGCATCCCCGGTGACGCTCACCCTTCAGGTCTATGTTTTCAAAAAGCTTCCTTCTCCTTCTGACTGCCGGTCTGTGCCAAGCTGAGCCCCTCATCACTCTTCAAGAGGCCGATGGGAACGACAAGCTTCGGGTCGAATTACTGAATCTCGAAAAGAACGTCGCACTGCTGCGTCGTGAGGATGGAGAGGAATTTGAAACTCCCCTTGCCTACCTCGCCGCCGGATCACAGAAGGAAATACGTGCAAGCTGGAAGGCACATCGGGAGAAAATCGACAAACACCTCGAACCACTGAATCAGGCTTTGGGCTTCCGCCTTTTCTCCAGCACAGGAAATATTTGGAATGAAGAAGTGAAGAACGTAGCTGACCGTCTCAAACTACCGGAGGAATCAGAAACACCCTACACCAGTAGTTACCGACTCTACACGCGCGGGAATTACCTCCTAGCTGGCGCCAAGCCTAAGACCGTAGTCGCTTACGGTGATCATCGTGGCCGCACGCTTTCCCTCTCGGTCATTTATTCGAACAAGGGCGACTCCCTCAGCACCGCCGGCGCGGGTGAAGATCACTTCAAGGATAACGGAAAGGCTATTGATCGCAGCACTCTTGAAGGAGCGATGAAATACGATGAACTTCGTATTTCAGAGACTCTCAGCAAGGTTCTCGGCAAGCCCGTCCGTCAACGAATGCTGGGACAGGGCAACAAAAGCCACAATGTCTCCCGCTGGGATTTCAACGGGCACTCTTTCCTCCTAGCCCACGTGAAGGAGGAATACGTAGCCCTACAAGTGGTCCGCGCCGATTTCGCCGACGGTGGTGGACGCTTCGCACGTGTCAGCGATGGCGAGATACGGAAACGATTGGTCAAGAATGTCACCCGCTCGAAGAATGGGGACGTTTTCATCGATAATATCCCGATGGTCGATCAGGGACCGAAAGGATACTGCGCCCCCGCAACTTTCGAGCGAGCCATGCGCCACGCCGGAGTGACTGCTGATATGTACCTTCTAGCAACGCTCGCCACCACCGGCGGTGCCGGAACCAACACAGCGAAACTCTATGATGAGGTAGCTTTCACCACCCGGAGCAAGGGCGGGCGAACCGCACGAAAAATCCAACTAAAATCACTCTCGCCTTCGAAACTGAAGCGTTACGTAGAGAAAGGCGTTCCGGTGCTTTGGCAGATGTGCAGCCTCCCGGGATACAACCAAATTGCGAACCAGCGGACCAGGGAGCGGCTCGGAGTTGAAGATTGGACCGCCTACGCGGGGAAGATTAAAGGAGAGGCCGAGGAGAACGCCACGAAGCTACAGGCCAAGGGGAACTATCATATCTGCATGATCATCGGCTACAATGAAACCACCAACGAAATTGCGGTCAGTGATTCTTGGGGAAAGCGTTACGCCATTCGCTGGATCCACCTCGACGAGGCAGAAGCTGTCAGTAACGGAAACGGTTTTGTCATTGATATTTAGGGTTCTTCGGGCGTGTTACGCCAATGATAGATGACACCGAAGGAGGGCCCTTCGTTTCTGTTTCCTGTTAGTTATATGGTGGGTCTTTCACCCACTAGTTCCGGCCCATGCTGGGCTCACTTCGCTGTGCCACTCGTGAATAAGATCCCGCATCAGGAGACCATGGTCAAAGGCGATTGAACTCGGAGAAAAAAGTTCGTGATCCTCAAAGTAGGCGGACGAAATCTCCTCAACCCGAAGAGGCGAAACCTCCCACTTCGCAACCTTCAGCGTCAGCCCATCCAGCACCGGCGAATCCGGTCGGGCGGAGTATCCGAGACATCCCTTTTCGAAAAACTGCGAAGCTTCCTCCAGCGACGAAAAAACCGAGTCATCTGGAAATTGATCGCTCTGCACCGCCCGGACCTTGAGGATTGCCGGCTCCGCCCCTTTTTCGCGAACCTCGATTTCAATTCTCCCCTCCTCCTCGCGAGTCGTGAAATCGGCGTAGTGATTCACCCCGCCGAAGAGCTTTGCTCCAACCTTGTGATTCAGCAGAGAGTCGGTATCGCGACGAGGCACGAAAACCCCTTCTCTGGTCACTCCATCTTGATCTTCCCACTCCACCGAAATGCGGGAGGCCGCATTTTCACTGGCCATCCCGAGAAGCGACGGGAGACCTTTCGGGCGAATCTTCTCCAGCCGGATCAGGCACACCCCGGCAATCGCAAAACCGCCCACCAGTTTCGGGCGGAAGGGCGTGGGCAGCAGGCGCTCTGCAACGTCCGGATCGACCCGGTAGTTCAGCAGGAGGCGTCGCTTGATGACGCCCTCAATGGCGGGTAGTTTCACAAACGATTCAAAAGGTCCGGGATTCAGGCCAAATAGGCAGCGAGACCATGCAGACCGCCTTCACGACCAATACCGCTTTCTTTGTAGCCGCCGAAGGGACTGGTGGGATCAAATTTGTTGAAGGTATTCGCCCAGACCACTCCGGCCTTTAAACCGGTGGTCATTTTAAAGATCTTCGATCCCTTATCAGTCCACACTCCACCACTGAGCCCATAGGGAGTATTGTTCGCCTTATCGAGAGCCTCCTGCGGCGTGCGGAAAGTCTGGATGGCGAGTACGGGTCCGAAGATTTCCTCCTGCACAATCCGGTGACTCTGCGCGCACCCGGTGAAGAGGGTCGGCTTAAACCAATTTCCCTTTCGAGGAAGTCCACCATCCGGTTGCCAGATCTCCGCGCCCTCTTCCTTCCCAGCGGCCACGAGTGCTTTAATACGAGACAATTGCTCCCGTGAATTAATGGCGCCGATGTCGGTATTTTTATCGAGCGGGTCGCCCACCTTCAGCGTGCCGATGCGCTTCTGCAACTTGCGGATCACGGGCGTGGCAATGCTTTCCTGAACGAAAAGACGTGAACCGGCACAGCAGACGTGGCCCTGATTAAAGAAAATTCCGTTAATGATTCCCTCCACCGCTTCGTTAATCGCAGCGTCCTCGAAAATGATATTGGCGGCCTTCCCTCCGAGTTCGAGGGTGAAGCGTTTTCCGCTTCCGGCGAGGCTGCGCTGAATCGCCTTGCCGACCCCGGTCGAGCCGGTGAAGGCGACCTTATCGACATCGGGATGATTGACGAGAAGCTCGCCGGTCTCGCCCGCCCCCGTGACGATGTTCACCACCCCGGCAGGGAGTCCCGCGTCCTGGAAAAGCTCCGCCAGCTTCAGCGCCGTGAGCGGAGTCGTCTCAGCCGGTTTTAAAACCACGGTGTTTCCGCAGGCGAGAGCGGGAGCGATCTTCCATGCCGCCATCAGGAGGGGAAAATTCCAGGGGATGACCTGTCCCACCACGCCGAGGGGCTGCGGGGTCTTGCCGGGGAAAGCATATTCCAGCTTATCCGCCCAGCCTGCGTGGTAGAAAAAGTGGGCGGCAGCGAGCGGAACATCGATATCCCGACTTTCACGAATGGGCTTTCCTCCGTCCATCGTCTCAGTCACTGCAAACTCACGGGCACGTTCCTGAAGGAGTCGAGCGATGCGGAAAAGATACTTCCCGCGCTCGGCACCGGAGAGCTTCGACCAGACTTCGTCGTATGCCTTGCGGGCAGCCTTGATGGCCTGATTGACCTCCTTCTTTCCGGCCAAGCCAACCTCGGAAATCACCTCGTTGGTGGCGGGATTGGTAGTCTGAAAATACGAGGAGGCCTTAACCCACTTTCCGCCGATGAAGAGATCGTAGCGATCCTTGATGGAAAAATGATCAGCCCCTTCTGGAGCGGGAGCGTAGCTGCCAGTGATGAAATCGTGTGCGGACATGGGAAAAAATATCAGTCTTTCGTGAAGTAATCGCCGCTCTGGTAGCGACCGGTCTCCTGCTTGCGAATTTGCATGAGGAGGTCATTGGTGAGAGAGCTGGCCCCGAAGCGGAACCACTCATTAGTGAGCCATTTCGGACCAAGAACTTCCTTCACCATGACGAGATATTGCAGGGCGAGTTTGGCATTACTGATACCACCAGCCGGCTTCATCCCGACCATTCGGCCGGTCGCCTCGTAAAAATCTTCGATGGCCGGAAGCATGACCAGGGTAACTGGCAGAGTGGCGGCAATGGGAACCTTCCCGGTAGAAGTTTTGATAAAATCAGCACCGGCGGCCATCGCAATATCGGAGGCGAAACGAACGTTATCGTAGGTCGTGAGTTCGCCGGTTTCCAGGATCACCTTCAGATGGGCCTTCCCGCAGGCTTCCTTACAGGAGGCTATCTCATCATAGATGGCACGATACTCACCTTGGAGAAATTGGCCGCGGGAGATGACCATATCGATCTCATCAGCCCCCTCGCCCACAGCATAGCGGACTTCGGCGAGGCGCTCCTTCAGCCGCATCTGCCCGGAGGGAAATTGAGTGGCCACGGCAGCCACTTTCACTACGGATCCCGCAACCGATCTCGCGGCAGTCTTGACCATGCGCGGATAAACGCAGACGGCAGCAGCCGGTCCCACCGAAGGATCTCCGGGGAGTGGATTCAGGGCTTTTTGACACATCTGGCTAACCTTCCCCACCGTATCCGCGCCTTCGAGCGTGGTGACATCCAGCATGGAAACGGCGAGCTTCAGCGCGGACATCTTTGTCTCCTTCTTGATGCTGCGTGTGCAGAATCGAGCAGCCCGTTCCTCGACCCCGACCTGATCGATCAGCGGAGAATCGCGACGGGTCGGACAAGACAGAAGGTCAACTTTCACATGGGAAAGTTGAGGCATGGGGTGATGCGAGGCAAGGCGGTTCTCGCAAGGCTAAGAAAGGCCGCATTGCGACAGGTAGACAGCCGGGGTCATCTATTCGCTCACCGCATAGCAGCCCAGAACTGCCGTGACCATGGCTGCTCCGCTGGTTGCTTCATCGTGGAAGATGTGATGGACGCCTTCTTTGTGGAGCAATTCCACCCCGGTGGAGAACTTCGCACGGGCGTAGGTGACGATGCCTTTATTCAGGCTGCGGGCTACGCGGATCCCCTGAATGGCGAGTTGGGGTTCCGGGAAAGTGAAGGCGATAGCGCGGGCGTCCTCGATCTTCGCGAGGCGCATCGTCTCGGTGTTGGTAGCGTCAGCGAAGAGGACACGAATTCCCCGTTTGTGGAGATCCCGGACGGTGTCGGCATTCATTTCAATGACGACCACCGGGACGGAAAGGCGGTCCATCGCTTCGTGGAGAGCCCGTCCCACGGGACCGTATCCGCAGATTACAACATGATCTCGCAAAGCATCGATTTGCGATCCGATTTTCAGTTCATTTCGGCAGTCCCTCTTACTGAAGAAGGACCACTTTTCCATCTTAGTAGCAACGGGGCCGGCGGCACGCATGAGAGAGGGAACAAGAGCCATCGAGACCGCGGTGCAGGCGAGGAGAATTTGTTCGACCTCAGGTGCAATGCCTCCCAAATCAGTAGCTCGACCGAGGAGAACGAGGGAAAACTCCCCGCTGCTGGATAGTGCAGCTCCTGCCAACAAGGCCTGACGGAGCCGAAGCCCCATCCGATGAGCAATGATAGTCACGATAGTTCCTTTGATCGCAATAATGACCACCACCCCCGCACTAATAATCAGCCAGGAATCGAGGACCTTTTGCACATCAATCAAGAGCCCGACCGAAACAAAAAAGACGGTGAGGAAAAGATCTTTAAAAGGAAGAACGTCGGCGAGGACCTTGTGAGAATAGATGGACTCACTCACCACCAGACCTCCAGCGAAAGCTCCGAGGGCCAGACTGAGGCCGAACCAATTCGCCCCCCATGCGATGACAGCGCAGAGCCCTACCACAGTCACGGTGAAGAGTTCGCGACTCCGCGAATTTGCCACCGCGTGAAGCAGGTGCGGAATGACATAGACGCTCAACGCCCAGCAAAGTCCAAGAAAGAGAGCTCCTTTTCCGAGAGCTAAAAAGATAGAGCCCGCTCCTCCAGAATTCTCTCCCACCAGTGAGGGCAGAAGGACCATGAAAACAATCACCGCGAGATCCTGGAAAATTGCCACCCCGAGCGAGAGTCGAGCTCCCGGCGAATCCGGCTGCCCCATATCCTGAAATGACTTAATACTGACAGCGGTCGATGAAAGGGCGATGGCAAAGCCCACCACGAGCAAGCCCGCTCCGGTGAGCCCAAAGCCCCAGCCAATGAGCATCCCGACTCCAGTGCTGAGGGCCATCTGTAGTCCACCACCACCCAGCACGATCTTGCGCAGGTGAATGAGTTCCCGGATCGAGAACTCGATCCCCAGGGTGAACATGAGGAGCACCACTCCGAGTTCGGAGAGGATGCGGATCGCTTCGTCAGGAGAGTCACCGAGCATATTGGTAGCCCCGGTATTCGCGAGAATGACTCCGCAGATGAAGTAACCCACCAGCAGTGATTGTCGTGCCCGGACGAGCAAGAGGGACATGAGAACCACGCTTCCCAGCACCATTCCGAGAAGGGCGACCACGGGAGCGACGGCATCACCTGCAGCGAGAATCATGCGCTGAATCTACCGAAGAGCAGAACAATGAAAACCCTCTTTCCCTTCAATGGAGCCATTCGATCCTGAACTTGATCTCGACCGACCTGCTCTTATCGTTCTCCAAGATGAAACGCTTCCTGATCCTGCTCCTTGCCATGACCTCCTATGCCGGTGCCTTTGCCATTCCAAAGGAGTCCCACAATCTGGCGCAGCTCGAAGAAGCGCAAAAGAAAGCAGCCAAGGCTGGGCAACCCATCGCCTTCGTTATCGCAAAAAAAACCATGACTGCCACTTGAGTGGATTGCCCGGGTGCCGTCAGTGTGTCGGCCAGCAAAGCAGTCCTGAAGTTCGCAAAGAGCGTCACCGTGGACACCTCCGAGACCGTAGCTCTCCCGGCTCTGGTGAAGAAAGCCTACCGGACGGGTGGAGCCTCCATTCCCATCGTGATTCTCGTCGATCCCGGTATGAAGAAGATCTACGGCACCTTTAACCACCCGAAGATGAAGACCCAGAAGTACGGGGAAATCTTTAAGCAAGCACGCGAAGACATCCGGAAAGCGAAGAAGGGGGGAACCTTCGATCTCGGTGAGAATGCTCCCGTCATCGTAAAAGTCGAAGACAGCGTCATGAGCGAATGGCAAAGCTCCAAGGGTTCGGTGATCAAGGCCAAGCTCGTGGGCGTGGAGGATGATAAGATCTACCTCTTCGAGACCGCTAACGGAAAAACGATCCGTGCGACCGCTGCACAGCTCAACGCTGACAGCGTCAAGAAAGCCCGCAAAGCCGCCGGGCTGGAAGAGAAATAATCCTCCCCTATTCCTGCACTCCGGCCTTCGCAATCACCTCGGACAAAACGACCGGCTTGTCTCCGGCGTCGATGTCATTGTCCGAGATCACGTGATCCTCCGGCACATTCTTATTGTGCTTGATGGGGTGATTCTCCCGCTTCGACTCCGGAAGGTAGCTCTGGATGCGCCGGATGACATTCCGCCGCGTGGTGGTGCCGGAGGAATGTTGGTCGAAGAAAATCCCGGAACTTCCGGAGCCTACGGCCCACTTTGATCTGGGAATATCATGGAGGTAATTTTCCTCAATGATCATGCCCTGACACTGCCCGAGAGTATAGATCGCGGCTCCATCCGAGAGGAGCTGCATGACATGATGGACATGATTCCTACGGACGATATTTTCCCGATTGCGATTGGGGCGTGGATTCCAGCTCCAACCGAAGTGGATGCCGGAGTAGCCGAAACGGGCAATCTCATTGTGCTCAATAACTGTCTCCTGAGCCTGACTCACGCGAATCCCAACAGCAGCAGGATGCACCTGTCCCCCATCAGTGATGGTGCAATTCCTCACCGTGTTTTTTAGGGGCGTTCCTCCATCAATCTCAACTCCGCCCGCTCCGAGGCGGTGAAATTGACAGCGATCAATAAGGACCTCCCGTGAGCCTTCACCCAGCCGAATGCCCCAAGCCCCGGTGTCACGGAAACGGCAATTACTAAAGACAAGCGATTTTGAATTTTCGACCGTCACGGCAGCTCCGGTTTGGGGAGCACTCTGCGCCACACTGAGTCCCAGCGGTGGAGTGCGTGGCCAGCCTGGATGAAGGTCGTATTTCCCCAGTCGATACGAAGTGTGCGCAAAGGTCAGGCCGGTGAAGGTGAGGTTTTTGGCACCGTCGATCTCGAAGAGGGTCTCGAACCCGGGAATGACAAATTCGCCATCCAGCGGTTTTCGCCCGGTCTCCAAGAGTAGGAGAATATTGTCCTTCGATTCATCAAAATACCACTCACCCGGAAGATCCAATCCGGCGCGGACATTCTCCACGGCGAAGGGCGACCCACCTCCTTCATTGACGCCATAGTTCCAGTGGGCAAAAGGATAGCGGGCGGGAGTGTGGAGATGGAGATCGCGAGTCCGAGAGTCATAAAACTTCACGGGGTGCCAGGAACTCTCCCACGAGGCCAGGTGCTGAAGGATCGCCCCCTCGCCCGGGGCCGGAGTGCCTTCTGGGAGACGCAGGCCTGAGAATATGTCCTGCCTCGTCTTTCGCCAATCATTGACGAAGTCACGGGAAGCGGGACGATTGACATCGAAGTCGACTGCGGAGAGCGCGAAGCCCCGGAGGTAACCTTCATTTGGAATGCGGGAACGCTGCAGTCGGCCCTCTTTGACCGAATACATCTGATGAGGAATACGGCCGAGGGTAGGATTGGCAGCTTTCCAGAGTCCGGGGGTTTTACCCTCTGGCTTCCAGCCGCTGAGAGGAATGCCGCCACTGATAATGGCACCAGAACCCTCGACCTTTAAATTCTTCGCCTTGATACGAATCGGAGCGGTGAGCCGGTAAGTTCCGGGGGTGAATTTTAAGACGGTGAGGCCGGGGCGGGAGAAGGCGGTGCGTAGGGAATCGCCCGGCTTCACCAAATGGGTCTCCGCACGGAGCGGAAGGAGCAGGGAAATGAAGAGCAGGATAAAACGGCTCATAAAGAATGAGAAAGGCTGGAATCTTCAGCTATCTTTCGCCTCGGGCGATGGTCCCATCAGCCGGGTAATCACGGGCTTCAAGGTGAGGCCCTGAACGGCGATGGAGAAGATCACGACGAGGTATGTCGCCATCAAAATGGCCTGGCGGGCTCCTTCCTCCAGCCCATCTTTTGGCAGAGCCAGGGCGAGAGCGACTGAGATTCCGCCACGCAGACCACCCCAGGTCAGGATGCGAATGACGCCTGGCGAGAACTCACGCGAGCGCCTCAGGACGATCACCGGAAGGCTCACTGCGGTCATGCGGGAGGCTAGGACGACAACGATGAGCAGGCAACCGGCGAGAAGCGCGGGACCGCTCCAATCAAGAATGAAAATCTCCAGTCCGATGAGCAAGAAAAGGAGAGCATTGAGAACCTCGTCAATGAGCTCCCAGAAGAGATCGAGATGATGACGGGTCTCATCACTCATGGCCATAACACGGCCCTGATTCCCGATCATCAGCCCGGCCACGACCATCGCGAGCGGACCGCTAAGGTGCCAGTGGGTCGCAAGCTGATAGCCGCCGACCACAAGAGCGAGGGTGATGAGAATTTCCACCTGATAGTTATCGATGGTCTTCAGCATCCAGTAAGCCAGATATCCCACCGCTCCACCAAGGAGTAGCCCGCCGCCGACCTCAACGAGGAAGAGCGTGCCGACCGAGGCCACGGTGGGATCAGTACCGCCACCCGCGATGCCGACGAGGACAAGATAAACCACCACGCCGACGCCATCGTTGAAGAGCGACTCGCCAGTGATCTTGGTTTCGAGGGACTTCGGGACACCCACTTTCTTGAGGATTCCGAGCACTGCCACGGGATCGGTGGGCGAGATGAGGGATCCAAAAACGAGACACCAGAGGAAGGGAACATTCAGACCGAACATCCCAAAGACGAAGTAAGAGATCGTGCCGACAAGAAAGGTGGAGAGCACCAGACCAGCACTGGCGAGAATGGCGACGACCCATTTTTGCTCTTTGAGATCGCCAAGATTTACGTGCAGAGCTCCCGCGAAGAGAAGGAAGCTGAGCATGACATTCATGACGGTCTCATTGAAATCAATCTGCGAGACAAAGGCATCCGCCGAACGACGCAGATCATCTCCGCCGAAAATAAGCAGGAGCAGACTGAGGCCGAGCCCAATGAGCAGGATGCCGATACTGGTGGGCAGCTTGAAGACGCGGTGGTTGATGTAACCAAAGACGGCCGCAAGCGTCAGGAGGATGGCGGAGGTATCGAGGAGACTCATGGTGAAAAAAAATTTAACTACCGCAGTGCGAGCGGACGAGGTCGCGGGCTTCTTCTGGGACCCAATCCTCCCACTTCCCACCTTTTCGGGCAGCCTTCATAATGTCACGCCCCGTCTTTTCCAGGAGGTAATCCTCCCCGCAACCGGTGTCGGAGATCAATCCATTGTCCAGGAAATGCTGATAGAGATGTCGCAATTTCTCCTCGGTGCGGAAGTTATCAGCAGTGACGAGTTCCCCGTCACTACGGTTCCGCCAAGGATAAACGAGTAGCGAGACCCCGCTTTTAAAGAGGCGTCCGAAGGATTCGAGAATTCCGCCAGCGAGATTCTCGGACCACTTTTCTTTGAAGAGCTCGTTCAGGAGCCCGATGGAGAGAACCATCCCGACCGGCTCGCTGGTGTAAAGCCGGAGCGCGGCGGCGACGCGATGGAACTCGGGGCAATTGGAAACCATGACCACTTTACCCAGGGCCTGGAGCGCATCAGCACGATCGAGGAAGGAGACGAGGTCCACTTCTCCATCACGGAGGAGATTGCTCAATGAAACCTCACAGACCTCCTGCACCGGACGGGTGCCTTCAGAGAGATTCCCGGTGGGGAAGGTCTTACCGGCCTGCTTCAGCATATCGAGGTGAACATTGGTGACTGGAAGGAAGCTGCCGCGAAGAACAAGGAGAGGTGTCTTGTAGAAAGCCTCGGCGGCCTGCACGACCTCGCCATCTGGAAGGAAGACGGTGGCAGGGGTGATGCCCTGACGAACCAGTTCCAGCGCGCAGATCCTGTTATCGACCATGGCGAAGGGCTCGCCGAGAAACTTCAGCATGTCGACCTCGATCCGACCGGGAGCAAGGGAATCACTGAGGGACTTCACGAAGCCGGTGAGATCACGGGATTGATGATAGGCGGCATCGATAAGATTCACCCCGAGGATACCGAGAGCCTCCATCTGGTCGGAGTTCTCATCATCAAGGAGGCGGACATGAAGGAGAATGGTGCCGGAAGGGCGACCGGGCTGAATTTGAAAGCGGACTGCGAGCCAGCCATGACACTCGGCGGTGTCATTGTAGCCACGGGCTCGCACGGTATTGGCGAAGGCGAAGAAGCGCGAATTCGCTCCCCTGCTCTCTCCCAAGCGTTCTTTCAGCAGCTCATACTCGTAGTTGACCATATCAACGACACGGCATTGAGAGACGTAGCGGCCGCTCTTTCCGTAGAGCGCATCGCTGATGGTCATGTCATAAGCGGAAATGGTCTTGGCTACGGTTCCTGCAGTGGCGGAGACGCGAAAGAACCAGTTGGCGACTTCTTGCCCGGCCCCAATTTCGGCGAAAGTGCCGTAGATGGAGCGGTCAAGATTGATCTTCAGTGCCTTCTCCCCGGGGGAGGTCGGTGAGTCATTCATGATTACTTCCGGGGAGCATCGCTCTCCTTGGTCGCTTTACTTTTGTTTTTCTCCGGGCTGATTTCGTGAAGCCATCCCTTATTGACCACAGAGGTGATCTCGACCTGATTTTTTGCCCGCGCTTTTAGAGGATAACGAGCCATCACCATGTAAGAAACTGACCCTCCGTTTTTTCGTAGATCTGCGAAGGTCTTATCGACCTCGCTATTCAAAGCGGCGTATCCGAGCAAGGATTGATCGTCACTGCGAAGTTCCAGCCGGTAGCTGCGCCACTTCTGATCGTCCTTGAAGGAGAAGTTGTAATAGTTCTCCTGTTTGACAAACACGCGGAGGAGGAAAGGTTTTCGCGGACGGAGTTTGTGAAGCTCTTCCACCTTCATCTCACAATGACCGATCCAGCTTTCCCAATCGATCACATACCGGTCTTTAGCCCCGTCCTTGCCGGGGATCAACTCCACTGCGATGGGATAGTTGAGGAAATCGGCGGTCTTGACGACAACGGTGATAAAGTTCTCACGATAGGAGACCTCGCTTTTGTTCATACTCTCAAACCCCTCCGGCTCAATCTTCTCCCCTCCGTAGAACTTTTTCATAAGAGGAGCGACCCTCTCGGAGTGACGGCTAAAGGCTAGTCTCTCAGTAACAGTTTCAGCCTTCAGGAAGGATTTCACCGAAGCCTCCAAAGCCATGAGGTCGAAGCGGGAATACCGATTGATAGCATCGACGGTGATATCGATACCTTCCTCATTCTTGTAGGCCTCATTCGCATCTACCTCTAGTGACTGATCCAGAATGGCCTGAGCTTCCGGATCGAGAATGACCACGCCCGGTGCAGAGGGAATATCTTTCGGCGCATTTTTGGCGAAATGCATTCCCACTGCTGCGAACAAAGTAACAGCCATGGCCACGAGCCCCACGGTGAGCCAAGGAATCCCGCCCTTTTCTTCATTGTCGTTTTTTTCCCAATCGACCAGGCCATCCGAACCTGATGGCCCGATGTAGTGCTTCCGGCGACCGGCCTTTCGGGCCTCATAGGCAGCCTTCTCCTCGGCAGTCATGGGCTGAGCCCTCGCGACGTTATCCAAAAGCGCCGTATCATTGACAGGGGCCGTGACCGGAGCTGAAGTGAGTTCGGGAACCACAGAAGAAGAGGGGCGAGAGCTCTCAATGAGAGGGACCTCAATAAGCTCCTGACAAGTCGGGCAATTTCCTCGCCGTCCGGTCAGGAAACGCTGAACGCGAAAAAGCGCGGAACAGGAGGGACACTGAAACGGCATCCAGCGCTTTGACTGGTCGGTAGTGTTGGCTCTCATGATGGAAACATTAATCAGGATTTGGCGGGAGCTGATGATCACTCCGTGGATCCGGCGTCACCTTCCATCTGGCTACGTGGAGGAAGAACAAAACGACCAGGACGAGCGAGTTCCAACAGGGCCTCTTTCTCCCCCCTCACGCGGTCCTCCACGATGAGGATATTCTCATTAGAGAAATATCCATCAGAGTCCGGGTCCTCCGGAACGAGAGTCGGCGTTTCGCTATTGTAAGGATCGAATCCCAGTAAAAGCGGTGCCTTTGACTTAATGGGGATAGCATTGATAGTCTCTTGTGGCTGAGCCTGATCAGCGAGGGCTTCAATGTTCACCTCGTCGCCGTGTTCAGTGCAGATTCCGAGTTCGAGTCCCTTACGGAGATATTCGAAGTAGCTGGTGGAGTGGAAGCTGATATTTCCGGTCTCCTCATTGGTCTCGGCCTCATTGCAATAGCGAGTGGGACGCATCCCGGAGACGCGGCAAACCGGGACTTTTTCAATCGAATCTGGCTGAGCAATCTCCCCGCCGACATAATTTGCGCGGACGGCGCTGTTCATGAGCTGTTCCCAAACCGGATAGGCCACGTCTTTCGCGAAAGCCTCACGGTGGATCGACTTTCGTCCGCCATAGAATCCTACCCAGACCGCGCAGGTGACGCGGCTGTTATAACCGGCCATCCAGGCATCGGAAAAGCCATAGGGGGTGCCGGATTTACCGCCACCGGGAAAGGAGGTTCCGGTGAGGCCGGAGGAAACTTCACCGAGGTTTCCATCCTTAAGGACCTCATTGAGAATACTGTGAACCTGGAAGGCGGCAGCCTCCGAGCAGACCGGCTGGGTTTTCAGATCGAGGTCATCGCCAGGACGAGGGAAGACAACCTTCCCCTCGATATCGCGGATCTCCTGGATGTAACGGGTCTCAGTCACGCGAGTTCCACCACGCGGGAAGGTGCTGTAGGCGGAGACGACTTCATTCATGCCGACCTGATCAAAGCCCACTAACATGCGGCTGAGGAGTCTATCGCTTTCAGAAGCGATCCCGAACTTCTGAGCGGTCTCATGGATCGTCTCCAACCCCACCTCTAATCCAAGACCCGCGGAAGCCGCGATTTTGGAAGCATTGAGCGCGCGCCGTGAAGTAATAGATCCCTCGTACTTCGGTGAGAGGACTTCCATACCCCACTCGGGGACCACTCCTTCCAACCCTCCGATTGGGAGCTTACGGGAGTTCATTTGCTCATCCAGCACGAGTGAGGCGGGGTGGTAGCCATTATCAAATGCAGAGGCATAGACAAAGGGCAGGAAGCCGGTGCCCAGCGGGCGGCGACCTTTCTCGATAAAGTCATACTGCCTGGCAGCATAGTCACGACCACCCACGTGGGCGAGGACCTCGCCGGTCTGGTGATCGATCATGAGGGTAGCCCCTTGGAGATACTTGGTTTCGCCCTCCTTATGATCAGAGCGCTTGGGATGTTTGTAGCCTGGAGTCTCCTCGATGGCGTCAAGCTGACCCGCCAGGGAGGCCTCAGCCTCGGCCTGAATGGAGGCATCGATGGTAGTGCGGATGGTGTATCCGCCACGATTGAGGGCTTCCTCGCCGACGAGTTCGCGGGCCTGCTCCGCGACGATGGCGTAGAGGAAGGACTTGCCCCGGCGAATCGGCTTGGGATTGAGGACTACGGGCTGCTTTAAAAAACGGTCGCGCTCCTCGGTAGTGATCATTTCCTCGAGAGCCATGCGATTGATGACGTGGTCGCGATTGATTCTATTTTCCTCGAGACTCCGCAGAGGTGAGATCCGGCGCGGTGCTTTCAGGCAGGCCACGATGGAGGCACACTCCGGGATGCTGAGTTCTTTTGGCTCTTTTCCGAAGTAGCCCAACGAAGCGGAACGGACTCCATAGTATCCGGATCCGAAGGGCACCAGGTTTAGATAGTATTCGAGGATTTTCTCCTTCATCGCCTTCTTCCGGGCTTCGGGATCACCGGCGTTGCCTGCCATAACCTCGGGGTCGTTCAGAAGATGTTCCTCGATTCGGAGAGCTACGAAGGCTTCCACGATCTTGCGCTCGTAGCCGGACCATTCATTGCGCCGTGCCTCGCCAAGAAGGTCGAATGATTTCCGCGCGAGCTGCATCGTGATCGTTCCTGCGCCCTGGGTCACGCTACCACTACGGAGATTCAGATAGGCGGCTCGGACGACGCCGACCTGATCCACGCCATCGTGTTCATAGAAGCGCTGGTCCTCCTGGGCCAGGACCGCATTGACAAAAATCGGGGGGATTTCTTCCAAAGGGATGGAGAAGCGGTTCTCGACGAACATGGTGCCGATCTCTTTGCCACTTCGGTCATGGATGAAGCTCATTTCCTCCTTCTCTCCAACGCGCGTGAGATCATAGCCGTCAGCGATTTCGCGGTAGGGATCGAGCTTTTTATTTCCGATGTAGAGGCCGACTCCCGCGATCAAAAGGCAGATCGCCACGAAGATCCAAAACCCCTTACGCTTGAAAAACCATCGTTTTTCATCCCTGTTCTTTCGTCTAAACATGACTTCTGGAGAAACCGTTGATTTAACCGGCCTGCAACAGGCATTTCCATACCTCCGATCCGGTGACGGGGCAATCTCGGACTTGGGACGCGAGCTGGTTATTGAGATCCGGAAAAACGGGCCCATGCCCTTCCGCAAGTGGATGGCGCGCTGCCTCTATGATGACAATCACGGCTACTACGCAAGGACCGGGGTGGCGACGGTCTCGAAGGAGGGTGACTTCATGACGAGTGTCTCGGTGGGGCCGGTTTTCGGGCGGCTTCTGGCAGAGAGATTCTTCCAGTTCTGGAAGGCCAATGACTCCCCCACCCAGATCACCTTGCTGGAAATCGGCGGGCACGATGGCTCTCTGACGAAGGATGTCATTGCCGCCGTCACGGAGATCGATGCGGATTTCGCCAAGGCCGCCCGCCACGTGATCTGTGAACCACTCAAGAAACGAAGAAGCTTTCTCCAGAAATCGTTACCGGACGATGTCCGCGTCGTGGAATCGGCCACCGAACTCACAGGAGAATTCGGGATCATCTTCGCTAATGAGGTCCTTGATGCCTACCCCCTGCCCCTTTATCTCAAAAGCAATGGTCATTGGCATGAGGCCGCCGTGAATGAGGATCTGGAATGGGTGGCGCTGCCAATCGATCCTCCGGAGAACATCCCGGAGAATCTCCCCGAGGGCTACGTGACCGAGGGAACACCGGATTTTCGAGGTTTTCTGGAACCGCTGGCGGGAGTCTTCGAAAAATCACTACTACTCTTCATCGACTACGGACTGGATGAGGAATCGCTCTATCATCCGGCCCGCACCGCCGGAACGGTGCGATGCTACCGGAAGCACCAGTCAAACGCCCACCCGCTGGACTACCCGGGCGGCCAGGATCTCACGGCGGATGTCAATTTCACCCGGCTCGGGTTGGCGGCGCAGGACCTGGGCCTGCAAGTCTCCACTCCGATGAATCAAAGCCGTTATTTGACCTATTGCGGGAAGGATTGGCTCATGAATGCTCCCTCATCCGCCGAGGTCAGGCAGTTTCAGACGCTCATCCACCCGGCACAATTTGGGAATCGTTTCTACGCCGTCGAGATGATGCGCGGCGACTGTCGCTCCGGCTTCCCTGCATAAAAAAACTGACCTCCCTCGCAGGAAGCCAGTTTTCGAAAGTCTTGAGCGGATTACCAATCAACGTTGTGTCCGCGGGTATCGATGTGCACGAAGCTGGAGTAGCGGCCAATGCCGCCTTTAAAGTGACCCTGGCTGCGCACGTGGCGGGCGACTGCTGCAACGCGGCTGGTCGATGCCTTGAACTGGAGGTCCAGTGCGTAGTTTTGCAGATGCCATGAGCGGGACTTCGCGCCGGGGCAGCGGCTGTTATAAGCGGGACTGCGGTAGGCGGAGGTGACTGTCTTAATGGGCTTCCCGAGAGTCGCGGCAACGCGGTCTGCAGCCTTGAGCGTACCAGCCATGGCGCGCCACATCGACTTTGGCGGGAGATTATTCCAAACACTCCCTTTCCGGCGGGCGTGGGCTTTAATCACCTGCTCAGGAGTAACATACTTCAGACGAAGTCCGGCGAGGAACTTGCCGTAGCTCTGAATTTTCTTCTCACCTTCGTGGCGGACCCAGGTCGCAGGCAGGTTGCTAAGGTCCATGGGAGGTGACTGGCGAAAAAGGAACCCGTGGCTCCTTTGGGTGGTGGCTGCAAGGCCGGCGGCCGCAGCGGTGGTGGCCGCAATAAAGTTGCGACGCGTGGGGATGATGATTCGATTTCTCGTCTCGGTGGTTTCAGGCATCGCGGGGACTATGGAGAAAAAGACCCACTGCGCCATTAAAAATTTTGTAACGGTACCAAATCTGCTGTTCTTTCAAAGCTCCGAATGGTTCTCATTCCAAAAGCCCACGGGCATAAGCTGCCGGAAGTCATTAGTTAACAAACCTTAACAAATTTATCGCCGAAATGTCTCCGTCGATCTGGAGAGGCACGGCAAGGTAATCTTTTCTGGACTGTCCCTCGTGAGAAGAAGAAGTTTGTCTCGTGGAAATGATGAAATCACAGCGATTTTTTCGATGGTTGCTGGCTATCGCTCTCTGCCAGCTCGGAAGCGGGACCTCATTGGCTGAAAACTGGGTGAGTGCCCCTGCCCCCCGCTCAGCTCCGGTAAATCAGTTGCGGACGGATGGAAATGCCTGCGGCCCGGCCTGCCTTCTGGATGCCTTCCGCTCTGGTAATGAGAAGTGGCAAGCCTCGGCAAAGGCTATCGCCGGAAAGAATGATCATGACAAAGTGAAGACCATCGCAAAGACCTACGGAAGGCGTGGATCACGACTGGACCGGAAGAAGGCGCGGTGGAATTCACGCTACGGTGTGAGTGGAATTGACCTCACCGACATGGCAAATGAGATGCGGCAGGGAAAGTGGATGGGCACGGTGAAGCAAAGGATCTACTTCAAGAAAGCCCACCAGAAACCGGCGGCATTACTGAAGCATGTCCATCGGGATCTCAGGAGATCATTGAAAAAAGGACTCCCGCCTATCCTAAGAATTCGCCGCATGGCCTGGCGCACGCCGAAAGGGGGGCGAACGAAGGCCTGGCTCGCGGTGAAGCGACACTACATCGTCCTCACCGGCCTACCCAATAAGCTCCCACGCGGAGCGACGAGCTTTCAGGTGACCTATCACGATCCTTGGGGCGGAAAAAGTTGCCGGGGTGTCATTGAAATACCGACAGGGCCGACGACCCCAGTCGGCACGCTAATCGCGAACTTTCCGCAATCAGGGATTGGGAAGAACAAAGTGGCGAAGGGCGAGGCCTCGGTGATTTCACTCTCCTCGGCGGTAGGCCTATTCTAATTTTGGTAAAAATTCGTGCAATAGCTCCACGACCTCCCCTTTCCGATGCAGCCATTCGTCAATGCGGAGTGGAATGAGTGGGACGCCGGAACGATTTAACACAAGCGCTTTCGCGAGCGGCAGCGCGCAGCCCTCCTCACCGCCCGTGCCGATGAGATCGATGGCGACAAGCTGGCTTCCGTTTTGAATGAGGAGGTCGATATTAACTCCAGCGAGAGTAGTTCGTGGAACCGGCTGCCAGCCGATCGCAGCCAGGGTGGGAATGAGATCCGCCAGCGACGGCGCGGGGTTTTTCGGAGGAATGACCTCGCCTTTCTCGCTTCGGAGGTAAGTGAGGAGGAGGGACTCCGGCGGCAGGCGATCAGGATCCAGACTGTGGATGACGCTCATCGACTGGCGCGCGCGGGTGATGGAGACATTGAAGACATCCGGCCTCTCGACAAAGCGACGCGCCCCCGCCGGGCAGTTCCCGGTGATGGCGAGTGAGAGGATAACGTGATCACGCTCATCTCCCTGAAATGAGTGCCCGGTGCCAATGACGAGGTGGTGTTTTTTGATGAGAGTATTGACGTCCTGAGTAGAGAATTTTTCGCGGAGGCGGTGGAGGAAGGCATCGACCTGAGCGCGGAAAGGAGAGAGGAATCCTACCGATCCTTGGCGGGTGCCATTGAGGAAGGCGGTGAGCTCCCTGATGGCGGCATCGAGTTCGGCGTGGTTCACTCCGTTCGAGTCGCGATGACCGGATACGGGGAGGAATTGCAAAGGCAGCTCTTCCCGCCAGAGCTGCTCCGGCTCGCGCATGAGATGAAGGTCGCCATTGTAAAAATGCTCGTTACTGAAGCGGATGAGATCCGGCAGCGAGCGGAAGTGCTCATTTAGAACGATGTGTGAAGAGGTGCCGACGACGTCGGAGAGGGCACGGTCAATGGCGGAAACATCCCGGTAGTCCAGTTCCTCGCGTTGACTCTGCGAGATCTGGTGGAAATCGGCGAGCTGATTCTGTCGCTCACGGGAAAGGAAGGAAATGTGACGGAGCTGCTTTGGATCACCGGTAATCAGAGCCCGCCTCGCCCGGTGGAGTGTGGGAAGAGCCGAGGGGAGGTCGCATTGGGTCGCCTCATCCATGATGGCGAGATCGAAGAGGTCACGCTTCAGAGGAAGCACCCGATGAAGGTCATCGGTGGTGGTGATCCAGACTGGGAGAATTTTAAGAAGCGGGATGGGGTCGAGCTGGTGGAGAGCCTTTTCCTGATCGGCGGAGTGACGGTGGCGGAGGGCTTTTTGATAGGCGCGGAGGACGGCGATCACTCCCGAATCTGCTAATGCCGCCGCCTGGTTTTTGAGATGAAGGGAGCGATTGAAAGCAACGGCTTTTTTAAACCGTTTTTCGTGTAGCTCGCGGAAGGTCCCCGCCACCCGAGCGAGCAGCGGTGATCCGGTAAAGGTCTTTAAGTGAACCCATTTTCGAACTCTGGTCCACCAGGAATCGGGAGGAGACTGGAACCAGGAGCCTTTGGCGAGGGCATCATCGATCTCTTTCTCAATCCACTTTTCCTGCCCGTAAATCCCCTCGACCGCTCTAGAAAGCTGCTCATCAAGCTCATCGTGGTGGCGCTTGTTGGGAAACATTCCCTTCTTCGCCATGAGGCGGGTCAGCTTATCGAGAAGCCGCCTGAGGTGGCGTCGCCGACCGGCCCTCACGATGAGTTGCGAGGATGGGACGAGGGCCTTGATTTTTTCGTGGAGGACGTCCGCAGCTTCATTTGTGCGACAGCAAATCAGGACGGAACGACCGCGCAAGACCTGCTCCGCCGCCGCCGCCGCGATCGTGAATGACTTCCCAGTCCCTGGTGGCCCCTGGCAAGCGGTGAGATCGGCGCGGTTCACCGATTCGATCAGGGAGAGCTGCGCATCAGCAAGGAGGGCTGGAATGAATTCCGGGCGACCTTTTTCAGACTCCGTCAAACTACCGGGCCACTCCGGATCGAGAAAAGCCCGAAGAGGATTTGAGAAATTTTCCCGATTCATCACCGCCATTTCCTCGAGTTCCTGAAGGAGGCCCGCGACGTTTTTTGATCGCTCTACGATGAGGACGCAGGACGCTGGGAGGATTGAAACACCCTCTCTTTCTGAGGCCTCACTCACCGCGCCAGAGGTGGTCAGGAGGGGAAAGGAATCGAGCGCTGAAATTTCGAGCTCCGGAAGATGGTTGCGGAGTTCCTTGGCGAGGAGGACGGGCGAGACCGCGCTGAGGTGGCCATCGCCGATCAGGCCGAGGAGATCGGACTCAGCTGACTGTGGCAACCCGAGATCAGAGAAAAGAGCGGGATTGATACGGACCTGATCGAGGGCTAGCGCGAGATCATCGTGGTCCGTCTTGATGGGATAGAGGAGCAAGGGACAGGCGATCTTCCCCTCCCCAATACGCCCCGCCAAAAAGAGCGTTCCGTAAAGGAATTCGGTATCCCGTCCGCGTAGGCGGGCCTTTTGCACAAGGTCTCCCTTGATCGACGGGCGGATGAAAAGCGAGGCGAACTCATGTGCCGTAGCCTCTTCATCTCCAGTAACGAAGTGGCGATTCAGCACCCGGCTCCCGAAAACATTCACAATACCCGAGCGGGAACGTTCATCTCGAAGGCAATCACGAAAAAAAGCGATCAAAGGGTCGGGCTTACTCATCGGGATCGATTCTTAAAAAGACTCAGCCCAGAAGCCAGCGGCCTTTTACTTCGCCGGGATGAAATGATTGATCATGTCGCTTGATGGATCTCGCTGTTATCTTCAGATCATCAAGATCCACCATCCAGGCTCGCGCGCCCTTCATAAAGGCACCGGTGTTCAGGAAAAGGAATCCCCTCTCCTCCCAAATCCCCGCATTGTGGAAATGCCCGCACACAAGAACCTGCGCACCCTCGCCGGAATGCCTTAGAAACCGCAATCCTTGGTCCCCCATCCCCGCCCACACGCGGATCATCTCGAAGGGGCGGCTCAGCGGCCAAAACGCGGTGGCGAAGAAATTGAAGGGCGGCGGGAGCCTTGGCAGCGGAACCGGTTTGATCGTGTTCGCGATGTCCCGCGCCCGATCCACACAGGCCGCCGCGAGATGGCTCTGCGGGGCATATTGATCAATGATCGCCTGCACCTGTTTTCGATACCTCCCGATCTCGCGCGACCATGGCGTGGCATCATCATAGACCGCATCGCCATGAGTGACCAGGACCTGACGATCAGCGAGCCAAGCAACCCCATCTCCCCCGTCTGGATCATGATTCCCACGAAGAAGAGTGAGCTTGATACCCCGCCGATCAATGAGTTCCCGCAACTCGCGAAACATCTCATTCGCAAGATCGCGACCCGCCCCGAGCTTACACTGTTGCCAAATGTCACCCGCCAGGACGAGATGATCGACCCCTTCTAACAGCGGCGTAAGCATCGCCGGATTCCTCACCCGTGATGATCCATGCCCCAGATGCAGGTCTGACAAAATGCGCGTCTTCACGACATTCGCTGCCTCACCGCTTCGTAGAGACACACCCCGGTCGCCACACTCACATTCAGACAATCCACTTTCCCCTTCATTGGGAACTGAATTAGGAAGTCGCACTCCTTCTCGGTGAGCTGACGCATGCCCTCGCCTTCGCGACCCATGACAATCGCGATCGGCCCCTTCAGATCCGTTTCATAAAGAGACTGCGTAGCTTTGTCAGAGGTCCCGACGAGCCACACCCCGCGCTCCTTTAGCTCACGCATTGTGCGAGCCAGATTGGTCACCTTTACAAAAGACACACTCTCCGAAGCTCCCACTGAGACCCGCCGGACCGTATCAGTCAATCCCACCGCCTTATCTTTCGGTGCGATCACGGCGTCCACTCCAGCCCCGTCCGCCGTGCGGAGAATCGCTCCCAGATTATTCGGGTCCTGCACGCAATCGAGGATCAGGAGAAGCGGCGACTCTTTCCCTTCCAATATCTCCGGCAAATCACCCTCGCCCAGAGGCTTGGCCTCACGTTCATGGCTGGCCCGATTCGAGCGACTGTGTCGATTATCGCGGGCTTCCCCGGCTCTCTTGCGCATGGCTTTCTTCTATCGCCCACCCTCCACAAGTTCAACCCTGTGAAAACTTCCCTCCCCCTCCTGCGTAGCTTTCGAGAATGACCCGCTGGCTCCTGCTTCTCATCATCACCGCGCTTCCCGCTGCGGCGAATCACGGAGCACAAATCTACACCGAGCACTGCGCCTCCTGCCACGGCGATCAAGGACAGGGCGTCGCCGGCGAGTATGACGAGGCCCTCGTTGGGAAAAAGAAAGTCGCCTCTCTCGCGAAATACATCCACCGCACCATGCCGGAGGATAATGAGGAGGCCGTCATTGATGAGGATGCACGGCTCGTCGCAGAATACATCCACAGCGCATTCTATTCACCCGAAGCCCAGGCGAAGCTCAAGCCCGTCCGCCTCTCCCTCCTCCGCCGGACCAAACATCAGCATAAGCATGCCCTCGCTGATCTCGTCGCCGACTTCCGCTGGCGTCCCTTCCTCGGAAAAAAGCACGGGCTGAAAGGGCATTACTTTAACAAGGAGAAGATGAACGACCGAAAGCACAAGCTCGCCCAGCGACTCGACGGGCGACTCCGCTTCGATCTCGCCAAAAACGACGGCGAGCAAAAAGTCGATGGGATCAATCCCGCCGGCTTCTCCATCTTCTGGAATGGCTCACTCCTCCCGCCCGAGACCGGCACCTACCACTTCCGCATTCAAACGCCCAATGGTGCCCGTCTCTGGCTGAATGCCCTCGATCACAAGGAACCACCCGCCATAGATGCCTGGGTCTCCTCCGGGAACCAAATGCGTAAGTCCACCACCTCTGTCGAACTCCTCGGCGGCCACGCTGTCCCCATCTTTCTCGAGTTCCTCTCCTTCAAGGAAAAGAACTCCTCCATACTCTTCGAGTGGAAGCCACCCCACGGCAAATGGGAAGAGATTCCCAAGGAGCACCTCTACCCCGACTCCTCACCAAAGGTCGCCATCTCCACCACCTCCTTCCCGGCCGATGACGCCTCGCTGGGATACGAGCGCGGCTCGTCCATCTCGAAGGCCTGGCGAAATGCCGTCACAAAGTCCGCCATCGAGATCACCTCACACATCTTCGATGACCTCGACCAACTCGCCAAGACCAAGAAGAAGGCCAATGACCGCCCCCAAAAACTCCGTGAGTTCTGCACCACCTTTGCTCGCCGCGCCTTCGCCAGACCACTCACCGTCGAGCAACGAAAACAGTATGTCGATGACCTCTTCGCCAAGACTCCCGACGACCCTGAAACCGCCGTGAAGCGTTCCCTCATGCTCACCCTCACCTCGCCATACTTTCTCTATCCCTCGCTCAATCTGGCCCCTGATGGCAAGCCGGACGAACACTCCCGCACCGCCCACCTCGCTCTTCTTTTATGGGACTCATTGCCCGACCCCCAACTCCGCGACGCTTCCGAAAAAGATTACTTTAAGCACGATGATAACTTCAACGCCCAGGTCGAGCGCATGCTTCGCGATCCCCGCGCGAAAGAGAAAATGGCGCGCTTCTTTTTCCAATGGCTCCACCTCGCCGAAAAGAACGATCTCACTAAGGACAAAACCACCTTCCCCGGCTTCGATCAATCCGTCATCGCGGACCTCCGCTCATCCTTCACCGCCTTCATTTACCAAGTCGTCTGGTCGCCACAGTCAGACTATCGCCTCCTCTTCGACTCCCCCTCCCTCCCACTCAACCCCCAGCTTCTAAAACTTTATAAGCCGGGGTCGAACCCTGCCGGCCTCCTCACCCATCCCTACATCCTCACCGCCTTCGCTTATCATAAACAGACCTCGCCCATCCATCGCGGCGTTTACCTCAGCCGAAATGTCCTTGGCCGCTTCCTCAAGCCTCCGCCAAATGCCATCGAGTTCAAGGACTCCGATTTCAAGCCGCACCTCACGATGCGCGAGAAGGTCACCGAACTCACC